>CALGFJ010000001.1 GCA_937881055.1 uncultured Acidimicrobiaceae bacterium
TGTTCCAGCGGTACCGAATCCTGACCCAGGTGGCCGCCGACAACATCAACGTGATCAAACTGCTCCCGCCACTCATCGCCGGAGGAGAGGAGATCGAGCTCTTCATCAACGCGTTGGACGAACTCTTGAGTGAGGCCGAGCGAAGCGGCGCGTCCCTCGTCGAATTTGGCGTGACGATGACCAGGGGGATCTTGCGGCGCACACCGACCTCGAAGCGCGCGGCAACTTCGTCGTGAGATTCGATCTGCAAAAGGGTGACCCGGTGGTCGTCACTGGCGCGGCCGGATTCATCGGTTCCGCCGTCGTGCGCGCGTTGCTCGCCCGAGGCGTCGACGTCGTGGCCCTGCTCGAGCCCGGCGCGGCGACATCGAACCTCGACGGCCTCGACGTCGAACGCCGAGAGGTCGACATCACGAAAGATCACCAGTTGGCTGGCGCCTTCGACGGCGCGAAGTACTGCTTTCACCTCGCGGCGAAGTTCGGATTCTGGCCCAAGGACGCGACGTCGTTCTACGAGGTGAACGTCCGGGGGAGTCAGAACGTCGTGCGAGCCGCGACCAGCGCCGGCGTCGAGCGCATCGTCTTCACGTCGACCGTCGCGACACTCGGACTCTGGGAGACCAAGGAGGGACGACCGTCCAATGAAGACGACGTCGCCGACGTCTCGCACCTCTACGGGAACTACAAGCAGACGAAGTACGTCGCCGAACACGAAGTGCTTCGGTTGGCGGCCCAGGGCGCTCCGGTCGTACTGGTCCTGCCGACCATGCCGCACGGTCCCTTCGACCATCGACCCACTCCATCGGGCAAGGTTGTCCTCGATTACCTGAATGGCCGGATGCCCGGCTACGTGGACACCGCGATGAACGTGGCGCACGTTGACGATCTCGCCGCGGGGCATTTGCTCGCGCTCGAGCACGGCCGACAAGGTCGCAGCTACATCTGCGGCGGCGAGAACATCACGATGGCGCAGTTCTTGCGCACCTTGTCCGACGTGACCGGACTACCCCCGGCCGAACGTCGCTTTCCTTCGATCTTTCCGATGATCGCGGGTTACGTTTCGAGTTTTGTGGAGGGCGACGTCCTGGGGCGAGAGCCGCGCGTGTCGTTAGAAGCGGCGCAGATGGCATCGACGACCATGACGTTCGACGACGCGAGGGCTCGAAGTGAGATTGGCTATTCGTCGCGTCCGGCGTCCCACGCGCTCTTCGATTCCGCGAAATGGTTCGTCGAGCACGACTACGTCAATGCCGAGAGGCTTCGTTTGATCACGTGGCATCCGCCGTACGAGTAGTTCGACACCTATCTACTATCGAGTCGGGCCGCCATCGACAGGACTACTTCTGTTCCAGCACGGTCTTCGGCGTCACCAACAGGACCGTCTCATTCCAATGGTTGAAGACAATGGTCGCGAGAGAGCCTTGGTAGGTCTGGGAGACTTCGACGGGAAGTGGCCGGTTCGCCGCGCTGAAGTAGAGCGTTTCCTTTGCGGCGGGATTCTGGGCCGACTTGACCGACGTGCCCTTAAGGAC
>CALGFJ010000002.1 GCA_937881055.1 uncultured Acidimicrobiaceae bacterium
GTTGGAAGTACGCGCTCGGCGACGGCTGTTTCCACCATCGTGATGGAGAGCGAGTACTCGAAGAGGAGATCTACGTGTATCGGGTCACGCCGCAGAAGGTCTTCGCATTTGCCAAAGGTTCCTTCAGTCATACGCGCCACCAGTTCTGACGTCACCTCTGAATGTGACGGCGCGACCCAACTGACTGGCTTCGGTACCGGTCCCAACAAATATTGGACAATGGTGGCTCAATGTCCAATTTCGGGGTCCTCTTTGACGACATTTGAGTAATCCATTTCGTGTTGTGAGCCGTAGTGTCCTGTAGGCGAATGAGTTGACGGTCGGGTCCGCACTGTCGCTAGGAGAAGCACTATGGAGTCAATGTGCGCGTTGCGGGGGCTCATCACGACGCCTCGTCGCTTCTTCGACGACCGTGTTTCACGATGCGAGATCGCCCCGTGAGTCCCGCCAACGGCCTTCGACGCAACTCACCCTTGCAACAGTTGTTCGTGATCGCCGCGATCATGTTGGTGCCGGTTCTTCTCATCGGTTTGGTCTTGGGTGGCAGCTACCGAAGTGAAGCCACCCGCCGCGGACTGGTCCAGGGTCGTGACGAAGCGCTCCTCATGGCCCAGTCCGCGGTGGAACCACTCCTCAACGGTCAACCACTCAGTAAGGGTCTGACGTCGTCGGAAACGACGCGACTGCGCACGTTGGCCACCGACGCGGTGCGCAGTGGCTCCGTGCAGCGACTTCGTCTGCGTGACCTTCAAGGCAACGTGATCTTCTCCGACGATGGATCGGGCTTTCACGACGCCATCGAAGACGAGGCTCTGGACGCCGCCCACGGACACATGGTGGTTCGTCTCACGCATCTGAACTCTGACAGTGTCGATCGCGGCAAAGTGAAGGGACTGTCCGTCGAGGTCTATCTGCCGCTGTACGTCGGAAGCGCCACGAATCGAGTTGGCGTGATGGAGATCTATTTGCCCTATGCACCGATCAGCGCAGATGTCAACGCCGGTATTCATACGCTGTATCGCAACCTAGCCATCGGCCTCGCACTCTTGTACCTCATTCTGCTCGCGATCTCGCACTGGGTGACGGGCCGACTCCGTCGACAAGTGAAGGTGAATACCTACCAGTCCGAACATGACGCCCTGACGGACTTGCCCAATCGGGTGCTGTTTCTTCGAATGGCGAGTGCCGAACTCAGTGCCGCGCGCAAACGTGCGCAGCCGACGACAATTGCCATCATCGATCTCGACCGGTTCAAAGAGGTCAACGACACGTTGGGACACCAAAACGGCGACTTGTTGCTCGCCATGATCGGCGACCGTCTACGCACGCACCTCCGGGCCCCGGATGTCCTCGCACGATTTGGCGGAGACGAATTCGGTGTGGTGTTAAGCGACGTCGGAGATCCGACCGACGTCCTCACACGACTCCGCGAGGTGATCCAGGGTGAGCTCCAGGTCGCGGGCCTGCCGCTGTCCATCGAGGCCAGTATCGGTTACGTCGTGTCACCCAACGATGGCAGTTCCGTCGACGAACTTCTTCAGCGCGCTGACGTCGCGATGTACGTCGCGAAAACGGTCCGTTCGGGGGTCATTCGCTACGACGAATCACAGGATCACTACGACGCGTCGAATCTCTCGTTGGTGACGGAACTACGGCACGCGATCGAGTCGAACCAACTGGTGCTGCACTACCAACCCAAGATCACCGTCGGTGGTCACGAAGTAAGCGGGATTGAGGCGTTGGTGCGCTGGCAGCATCCCGAGCTGGGCCTCTTGAATCCCGACCGGTTCATTCCGCTGGTCGAACAGACGGACCTCATCGACGAATTGACCGACTGGGTGGTCCAACACGCTCTCTCCGAAATGGGGACGTTGGGTTCTCGCTTCGAGACGCTGAACCTGTCGGTGAACGTGTCAGCCCGGAATCTCGCCCGTTCCGATTTCGCCCGACAGGTACTGCATCGCATTAAGAAGGCCACGACCGAACCTTCGCGCCTCACGGTCGAAGTCACGGAGACCTCACTTATGGCCGATCCCGAACGCGCGGTGGCGTCCCTGCTCGAGATGAGTCGCGCGGGAGTGCGCATAAGCATCGATGACTTCGGGTCGGGTCAAACGTCGCTCGGACTCCTGGCGAATCTGCCAATCGCGGAACTGAAGATCGACCGCTCGTTCATCCAGGACATTCACGTCAATCCGGCGAACGCCGCCATACTGCGATCGATGGTCGAACTCGGGCACCAACTTGACCTCGTCGTGGTGGCCGAAGGCGTCGAGACGAGCGATGAACTCGACGTGGTGACCGCGACGGGGTGCGATGTGGTTCAGGGGTATTTCTACGCTCGACCAATGCCGAGCGACCAATTGGCCGCGTGGTTGGAACGGCGAGAGGTACCCTCGACGCTCTGAAGTGTCGTGGTCGTCACGTGATTGTCCACGCGACGTCACCCGGTCTCGGTAGCCTCGGGACCATGACGATCACGTGGCCGCACGGCCTTCCGGAACGAGTCGACCCCAGTCGACTCTCGAGCGAGAAACAAGCGCTGGACGAATGGGTTGATTTCCATCGAGCCACACTTCTGATGAAGTGCCAGGGACTCACGTCCGAACAACTCAAAACGAGGTCCGTCGAACCTTCGTCGTTGACGTTGCTCGGCTTGGTTCGCCACATGAGTGAGGTGGAACGAGGGTGGTTTCGACGTCACGCCGCGCGTGAAGAGATCGAATTCCACTATTCGACCGACGACGATCCCGACGCAGATTTGTTGAACCTGGGCGCCGCTGATGCGTCGGCGGACCTCGCGCACTTCGTGGCCGAGTGTCAGTTGAGCCGCGAGGCCACGGCAAACCTGAGTCTCGACGACGTTGTGCCGAGTCGGGGTCACTACGCCGATCGAACGCGCAATGTACGGTGGATCTACCTACACATGATTGAGGAGTACGCGCGCCACAACGGTCACGCGGACATGCTCCGAGAACGCATCGACGGCGCGACGGGCGATTGAGCTGACCTCTGGTCGCGAGACGTCCGAAGGGGCCGACGTCGCGTTGTGCGCCGGTACGCTGCGAGGATGTTCCAGGTCTCCAATGATCGCTTTGAGGAACTCGCCGCAGAGGCCGTGGCGTCGCTCCCCGAATCGCTGGCGTCGCGGATGGACAACGTGGCGATAATCGTCGAAGATGAGGCGCGCGGTCGCAATCTCTTCGGTCTCTACGAAGGTATACCGCTCACTCGTCGGGGATACTCAAGTTACAACGGCGTGATGCCCGACCGAATCACGCTGTACCAAACGACGATCTGCCACGTGTGTTTCAGCGAGGATGACGTGAGGGCGCAAGTCCGCAAAACCGTGATCCACGAAATCGCTCATCACTTCGGCATAAGTGATCCACGTCTCGACGAATTGGGGTGGTCGTAGCGAGTTAGACGTCACTGCGGGGTAGCTACCTTCGAGAAACGCAGCGAACACGGAGCGTTCGTGACGCCGGTTGACAACCGATGGATCGCCACAAAGAATGGATCGCAATGACCAGCATGCGCGACGTGGAACGATTGGCCCTGTCGATGCCCGACGCCCAAATGGAACTCCGTGACGATGACCGGCCCGCCTTCGTAGTCGACAAGAAACTGTTCTGTTTTCATCGCACCAAGCGAGGCGACGCCATCGACCCGGACACGGGGGAGCGTCTGGATGACGTCCTGGTCTTTCGTGTCGCCGATGAGGAGGTGAAGACCATGTGGTTGGCGGAACGGCCCGACGTCTTCTTCACGACCTACCACTTCCAGGGCTACCCGTGGATACTCCTGAGAATTCCGTCGCTCGCAGAAATCGGCCGCGAAGAGCTCTTCGAGCTCGTCTCCGATGCGTGGCTCGCGCGCGCGCCGAAGCGACTGGCGAGCAACTGGCTGGCGGACCAGGGTCTAACAGCGGACGGGGAGTAATTCACAGTGGTCGAGGACTGGAACGACCCGAACCCTGTGGAGTCAAAGAACGAATTCGAAGAAGATCCTGGAGCGTTCGAACCTCGTGGGATAGACAGGTCGCAATGGAGAGGTTCAAAACCTTCGACGACCTGGAACTCGCGTACCTGGACGCGGGCGAAGGTGAGCCGGTCATTCTGCTTCACGGCTTTGGCGCTGACCACTACACAAATTGGGTGGCCACCGGTGTCGTGGGCGGTCTCATCGACGCCCAACGACGCGTGATCGCCCCGGACGCGCGAGGTCACGGCGCTTCGTCCAAGCCTCACGATCCCAACGCCTACGCGAATGACGCCATGGTTCGTGACGTGCAGTCGTTGTTCGACCATCTGGCGCTCGATCACGTCGATCTGGTCGGCTACTCGATGGGTTCGATCGTGGCGGCGCGACTCGCACCGCGCGAGCCGAGGGTTCGATCTCTCGTCCTCGGAGGCGTCGGGGGCGAATGGGGAGGCGAGCAGCGACCGCTAGATACCGTGCCGATCGCCGACGCGCTCGAGACCGATGACCCCGAGGACATCAAGAATCCGCTCGCGGCGGCCTTTCGAAGCTTCGCCGATCGAACCGGGGCCGATCGATTCGCGTTGGCGGCCATTCAGCGATCACGTCAGGGTGAGACGACGGATGTCGGAGCGATATCAGTGCCGACGCTGATCCTCGCTGGCGACACTGATCAACTGGCCGGTTCTACTGAGGAGTTGGCTCGACGCATCCCCGGTGCGACTTTCCGGACACTCCGGGGAAATCACCTGAGCGCCGTAGGAGATCCGCAGTTCAGCCAGTCGATCGTCACGTTCGTCAATTCGATGACGTAGTCGGTGACGATTTAGGGGAGGAACTGACTCAGCGTCCAGCTGCCCGTGAAACTGAAGTCGCACAGGGATTCGGTGAAGGAGCACATCACGCGCACGATCAGATCGGTCGGAGTGTCGACTGGGACGATTAGCAGCAGTCCTCGCGTGTTGTGGTCCTGTCGCACGGTGAAGGGAGCGCCATCCAATATATTTTGAATCCGCTCGGTGCCGAGCCGACTGCGAGAGTGCAGGACGCCAAGCGTTGAGGGCTGAGTGATTCCGCGACGTGCGGGTGCCGTCACGAAACTGGCGACGGTGACACCCTTGTTGAGGCGCAGTCCGAAATAGTTCACCTTCATGTCGGCCACGTCTTCTTCGACGTTCGGCGATAGGTTGCACCAACCTCGGCCGTCTCCGACGGCGTCGAGAGCCGCGACCGCGGCGTCTCGATCGCTCGAGAAGGTGAAGACGGTGGGAAGGGTCACGAGAAGTCCGGCACGGTCAGACTCGTTTAGTGTCGCGCTCGTACACGCGAACGGCCACGACGGACAGTACGACGGTCCACGCCGCGATGACGATCCAGGCCTCGAGGGGCCAACCACCGCCCTGCAGCGCGGTCTTACTCGCCTGGACCAGCCAGTAGGAGGGGATGAACTTCACGATCGAGAGGAAAAAGCCGCCCGTGATCAAGGGACCGTAGGATCCGCCGAGTAGGGCGAAGAGCGACGTCACCCCTCCGATCGCCGGTCCGAGCGAGTCCACCTTGAGCAGGTGTCCGAACATGATGCCCATGACGGCAAAGGGGATCAATCCGACGAGCAAGAGGGCGATCATGACGATCCACTGGACGGCGTCGAGTCGAACGCCGACGAAGGTTCCGGCGGCGAACAAGACGGCCATGCTCATGATCGCCATCATGTAGCCGCAGAAGATCTTGGCACTGAAATACGACCACGTGGGCAGGGGAGTAATGCGCAACTGTCGCGTCCAGCCGGCAGCGCGCTCGGCGGCGATGCGCGCACCACTCGAGATGACCGCGACCATCGTGCCCCAGGCGATCATCCCGGTCATCCAGTACAGGGGAAATGAAATGTGTTCGATCGTCAGGTGCTTATGCGGACCGGCGATCGCGAGGAACAGCACCAGCGGAAAGACCAGGGAAAACACCAGGAATCGCCGATTGCGCCACGTGCGCAGGACTTCGTATCGGAGATACGTCAACTCGGTCACGAATCGGCTCCGTCGCTGTCCAAGGTCAACTCCAAGAACGCCTCTTCGAGCCCCGCACCCCGGACTTCGATGTCGCGCACCGACGCGAACGTATTCAAAAGGTCGCGCAAGGTCGCGTCGGAGTCATTGGAGTTCAGGGTGATCGCGTCGCCTTTTCGATCGACGGCGGTGACGCCGCGCAACGCCTGGAGGTTGGAGGATTCGACGTCCGGCAACGTGGCACGGATGATCCGACCACCGACGGTGGCTTTGATCTCGGTCGGGGCGCCGTCGGCGGCGATGCGCCCGTGAGAGATGAGAACGATGCGATCGGCGTAGGCGTCAGCCTCTTCGAGGTAGTGCGTGGCGAATACCACGGTCTTGCCGCGCGCGGCGAAGGCGCGCATGGCGTTCCAGAAATCACGCCGACCCTCGACGTCGAGCGCCGCGGTCGGTTCATCGAGTACCAAGAGTTCGGCATTCGCGACGAGAGCAATCGCGAATCGAACGCGCTGCGTCTCGCCACCGGACAGTTTTCGTGTTTGACGGTCGGCGAACGCATCCGCCCCCGAAATCGAGAGCGCTTCGTCGACGGCCAGGGGAGCGGGGTAGATCGCGGCCATCATCGTCACCAGTTCACGAACCGAGAGGTAGTCGATGAGTTGCCCGGTCTGGGTCATGGCGCCGATGAGTCCGGCTTTGACCGCTTCGTTGGGGGAACGGCCAAAGAGTGACACCGTACCGGCGTCGGGCTTCGTGAGTCCGATAAGCATGTCGATGGTCGTGGTCTTGCCGGCCCCGTTGGGTCCGAGCAGAGCCACGGAGGTGCCTCGCTGCAGCGTGAGGTCGAGTTCGCGCACGGCGCGCACGGCGCCGAAGGACTTCGTCAATCCGCGAGCGACGATGGTGTCGACCGGCGACACGTCGCGCGAAGGGTCAGTCACGGAGGTCTCGGGAATCGAACGGCGCTATACAGCAAAAGTACTCGACTCGAGAGTTGGCGATCAATGGAGCGCTGCTGATGACCGCGCAACGTTGCGTGAATTGAATCATGTCTCGGGGTATGTTGGGTCAATGTTGAAGAGGTTCTTCGAGCTGATTGGACTGGCGACGATGGGCGCGGGGGTGTACTTCGTCGCCATTGAGCACAGCAAGAACAACGCGTGTAACGCGTCCGAAGGGAAGCTCATCGGCCTCGGCATGAGCGCGCAGTGTCAACACGTCGTCTACGCCTACTTCGGCGGTTTCGTCCTGCTGGCGGCGGGCGTGCTGATAGTCGTGTTCGGCTTGCTCGCAACGCGCAAGGCCGCGAAGAGGCGTCTGACCGCGAGCAAGTCCTCGCTCGCGTCGCAGTATCAATGGGTCGATCCGAAGACCGGACGCCCGCCGAACTCATAGGCGCGACTAGTTGCTTTTCACCAATTCGACGACAGGAATCTTGCGCGTCGTCTTCGTTTCGTACTCGGCGAAATTGGGATAGCGCTCACCCTGGATCGGGTAAATCCGATTGCGTTCCTCGATCGAGACCGGATGGGCCGTTGCCTCGTAAGTCTCGGTGCCGGCTTCGACGGTGACGTCGGGATTCGCCACGAGGTTGTGGTACCAATCGGGATGGGTGGGGGCCCCGGCGTAGGAGGCGAAGATGTAGCGCCGACCTTCGTAGTCGAGGTACATCATGGGGTTGATTCGCGGCTGGCCGGACTTGGCTCCCTTGGTGTGTAACAACAACACGGGTGCACCTTCGAACGGACCGCCGACTACTCCCTCATTGGCACGGAATTCGGCAATGACGTTGGCATTCCAATTGTTGACTTCTGTTGTGGCATTCGCCTTTGCTTCGTCGTCACTCACGACGCTCTCCTTTTCGTTTCAACCGACAGGACACCCGCGCCCCGTCAGACTGCACCTTAGGAGGCCAGCGACCGAAGCAAACCTTCGGTGTCAACGGCGTCCAACGGCATCCCGAGGTGATAGCCCTGGGCGAGCGTGCACCGGAGTTCGCGCAGGGGCATGACCTGGTCGGGTGACTCGACTCCTTCGGCGATCGCGGTGAGGCCCAGAGTGTGAGCCAGTTGGACAATGGCCGGCGCCAGACTGGGTCGGCCGTCCAACGCGGTGATATTCGCGACGAAGGAGCGATCGACCTTCAAAATGTCAATGGGCAGCTGTTCGAGGTGCGAGAAAGAAGAGAATCCCGTCCCGAAGTCATCGACGGCGATACTGAGCCCGAGTGACTTGAGCGATTGGAGATTACGGATGGTGGCGTCGAGCTCTCGCATCAGTGCGCTCTCGGTGATCTCCAGGATCAGGTGTGCCGGCTCGAACCCGGTCTCGAGCAGCGAGAGACTGACGCTGTCTCGAATCGAGCTGTCGGCGATCTCGCGCGCCGAGAGATTCACGCTGATCATCAGGTCCGCCGGGGCGAGTCCCTGGCTCTGCCACCGTCGCGCCTGGGCGCAGGCTTCGGTGAGGACGTAACGATCAATGTTGTGAATGAAGCCGATCTCTTCGGCGAACGGGATGAAGGAGACCGGCTGAAGGAGACCTTGAGTGGGATGCTGCCAACGAACGAGCGCCTCGAAGCCCACGATAAGGCCGGTGACGAGGTCGAAGATTGGCTGATAGTGAACACGCAGCTCCTCGGACAGGACGGCTCGGCGCAAGTCGGTTTCGAGCTCGAGTCGCTGGACGACGGCCGCGTGCATCTGGTCTTGGTACTCTTCGATGCGGTCCCGGCCCTGCTCTTTCGCGAGATACATCGCGAGGTCGGCGTTACGAAGCAGCTGGTCACTGGTGTGGCCCTTGAAACCGAAGGTGACACCCATGCTCACTGTCGACGAGATCTCTTGACGGGCCACGGTGACCGGCTGTCGAAGGGTCTTCATGAGGCGATCGGCCATGTGCATGACCTCTTCACGATTCGGTGCGTCTTCGATGAGCACGGCGAACTCGTCACCACCGAGTCTCGCGGCGGTGTCCGACTTGCGAAGGCTCCTCGTCAGTGTTGTAGCCACGATGCGCAGCAGTTCGTCGCCGGCCGTGTGCCCGAGGCTGTCGTTGATCATCATGAAGTGGTCGAGGTCCAAGAAGAGGACGGCGACGTACTTGTCATTTCGTTCGCTTCGGGCCAGAGCCTGATTGACGCGATCCTGGAAGAGCGATCGATTCGCCAGACCAGTGAGCGAGTCGTGAAAGGCCAGGTGGGCGAGATCGTTCTCCAGTCGCTTCTGTTCGGTGATGTCACTGAAACTCCACACCCGACCAACCACTTCGCCCGACACGTACTGGGGCTTCGACAGACGCTGGAACACCCGTCCGTCCTTGAACTCCAGTGTGTCATCGCTCTCTGAATCGGGATGAGCGTAGAGCTCGTCGACACGGGCAATGAAGGCGTCCGCGTCGACGAGCTGTTCGGCCACGTGGTCGATCAGTCGATGATCGTTTCGTGAGGCGACGAGGTTCGTCGGAAGCCGCCACATCTCGGCGAATTGGCTGTTGAAGCTGGTCACGGTTCGATCGTTGCCCACGACCAGCAGCCCGTCGGCGGTTGACTCCAAAGTGGCGTTTAGTAGAGACGAGGTCTCGCGAAGTTCTCGCACGGTGTTTCGCAGTTCCATCTCCGCGGCGACACGTTCCGAGACGTCGTGGGCCGTGACCACCAAACCGCCGACGGTGGGATCCTCAACGAGGCTGACAATAGAAAGTTCGTAGGAGATCATCTCCTCACCGCTGCGGCGAAGTAGACGGAGCGCCTGCACGACAGGATGCGTCGCACTGGAACCTCGTAAGGCATTTTCGATCGCGAAGCGCAGCGCCGGTCGATCCGGGACCGCGACGATGTTCGCGAGTGGCTGGCGCTCCACCACTTCCGGGTCGTGTCCCAGCATCCGGGTCATGGCACCCGACACCGACTCAACCACTCCGGTGGGGGAGACGAGCATCATGATCGTCGTGGCGTTGTGGACCAGGGAGCGAAAACGCGCCACGTTATCGCGAGCCAATTCGAATCGCCGGCGATCCGTAAGGTCGCGGATACTGAAGAGGACCGCCCCCTTCTCGAACCACGGCACCGGTGAGCCGATGAGTTCGATGAGCCGCCAGTCGTTGCCAATTTTCGCCCGGATCTCTAGGGGAGCTCCGACACTCTTAGATTGCACGGTTTCGAGCGATCGCAGGACGATTTCGAGATCGTCGGGGTGGACGAGATCGATGCCGGACATTCCGATCGACGATTCCAGTGGTCGGTCGAAGAGCACTTCGGCGAGGTGATTGGCCCACAACACGTTTCCCGAGACGTCAAGGACGACGACGATCTCCGGAAAAGAGTTGAGTAATCGGGCCAGCCTGCGGTCGCCTACCGTCATCGCACCCCACGTGACCGGCATCGACGTGGAGAAATCGGTCGTCGACGCGGCACTTCAACGAAGTGGAAGACAGTTTTCATTCTTTGCACCGTAACGCAGCTCGCGCGCCGCTCAGCGCACCTCGGAATCGCGTATCTTAAGTTTTGGAGCAACAGTTTTCCTGTGCACAACAGTGCCGACAACCTGTGTGAAGAGGCGAAGAAATTCACATCACCGCGCATCGACCAATGTTCGACGCGATTTGGAAGTTGAATCGCAGCGCCACCATTGGCCGAGGAGTCAAGGACCCCGGCCGCGGAGGAGGACAGTCGTGCGTTGGCGTCGATGGTTGACCGATTACGGCGATCAACTTTTGGGTCATTGTTGAGAACTTGTTGACAATCGCGACAGTGGCTCGACGTAGCGTCACTGCGTGACCGATCTCTCCGAACGTCCTCGAGCCACGAGCCGCGTCAAAAAGACGCGATCACTCCGCGGGTTATCGGTCGTTTCCGCGCTCGACGTGACGCCCGCGGACTTCCGATCGGTTCATCCGCCTACGTGGAATGGACTGCTCGAGGCGCTTCCGGACGCGACGGCGCTTTTGGACGCTCACGGCATCGTTCATTACGTAAATGGGCTCCTCACGGCGTTGAGTGGCTATCAACGGGCCGAACTTATTGGTCAAGATGTCAAGATTCTGGTACCCGAGCGACTCCGTGAGCGACTGCTGCGCGCCCGTCGTGAGCGTGGTCACTCGCCGGTCAGCTCAATTTGGA
>CALGFJ010000003.1 GCA_937881055.1 uncultured Acidimicrobiaceae bacterium
CATGAAAGTCGACAATCGTCAACGCCGGGGTTAAAGATTTGGCGTATGGCTAGTCTTTGACCATGGCGACGTACCGCACCGCGCAAGCGGCCGAGTTGCTCGGCGTGAGCACCGATACGATACGACGCTGGGCCGAATCAGGACGCCTCGCTTCGACCGTTGCTGACGACGGGCGACGCTCTTTCGACGGTGAGGACCTCGCCGAGGTCGCAATCGCCACTTCGGCGAGCGCGAAACCCAAGAGTCCACGTGCGCAGTCTGCGCGGAATCGCTTTGTCGGCATCGTCACGAAGGTCGTAAAAGACAAAGTTGTCGCGCAGATCGAAATTCAAGCGGGTCCCCACCGGTTCGTCTCGCTCATCACCCGTGAAGCCGCCGACGAACTCGAACTCGCTCCCGGCGTGGTCGTCGACGCCGTCATTAAGGCCACCAGTGTCAGTGTCGAGATTCCCGAGCGGTTCTAGAAAGCGCTTTGTAGTCGCGACGAGAGAAATCCCCGACTAGTGCATTACGGGGCCATTGATGGCCAGTCCAGCGAGGTCACTCGGCACCTCCCAGAGCGAGATTGCGTCACGGTCGAACTCAATCCGGCACGGTGAGCCCACCTCGACCTCGAGCGCACCCCTGGTTCGCACCAGCACTTCCACGCCGTCGCCGACATTGACGAAAACGTCGTAAGCGAAACCCATGTCCGCTACGTCGACGACCGTGCCTTGGAGCGTGTCCGCTTCTCTCGCGCTGGCAGTGAGCGTCGACGACACGATCGCACGCTCGGGCGCGACGCTCCACCACACCGAAGCGCCCACGGCGATCTCGGTGTCGGGAATCCGTAAACGAGATCGCCCAACGTCAATCATGTTCGATGAGCGCACCGTGGCTACGTTCATATTCTCTTCGCCGAGCAACTTCGCGACCTCCGCCGACGCCGGTCGAGAGAATAGAGATCGGCTCGTACCTGACTGCAAGACGTTGCCGTTCTCGAGAACAATCAATTCATCGGAAAGGAACGCGGCTTCTTGCGGATCGTGGGTAACGAGAACGGTCGCCAGACCAGTCTCTTGTTGGAGGCGGCGAAGTTCTCGACGGAGTTCAAGTCGCACCGGCACGTCCAGAGCTGAGAACGGCTCGTCGAGCAACAACACTTTGGGCGAGGAGCAGAGCACTTGGGCCAGTCCCACTCGCTGGCGTTGCCCCCCAGACAAGTCTGCGGGAAGTCGGTCTTCGAGACCCTGAAGACGGAGGTGCTCGATCCAATAGGCACTGAGCTCGGGAGTGGCGCCAGCAAACGTCATGTGTCGCCACACAGACATTCGCGGGTACAGCGAGAAACCCTGGGCCACGTAGCCAACGCCACGGCGCTCGACGGGCACGTACTGCATTAATTCGTCGCCGTACCAGACAGGTCCCGGGCTCGCTCCATTGAGGCCGGCGAGACAGCGCAGCAGCGCGGTCTTCCCCGAACCCGAGGGTCCGAGGATCCCCAAGTGCGTCGACGCCGATTCATGGGCGATGGTGAGATGGAACGTTCCCACGTGGTGATCAACGTCGAATCGGACGGGTCGCGGCGGTACCATCTCCGGCACGATGTGCTTGGGCGTTCGTGAGGGATGAGACGCCGGCTTGGTGACGTGGGCCCGACTCAATAGCACGACAACGACAGCAATACCGAGCGACAGTGCAGTAGGTGCCAGGGTCGTGGGAAGACCTCGTCCACTGAATTGGTTTTCGGTGTAGATCGGCAACGACGCCGGGTTGTACGCCAAGATCACGACGGCGCCGTACTCGCCAAAGGCCCGAAGCCACGTCAGCAGCATGCCCGCACGTATCCCGTGTCCCGCCGTTGGTACGGCTACGCGGAAGAACCGTGACGTGTCCGCGTGTCCGAGCGTCGCAGCGACATCGAGCATTCCCGTATCGAGTGAGGCGAAGGCCGCTCGTGACGCGACAATTAAGAACGGCGAAGATACAAAGGACATCGCGATGACGACGCCCACGAACGAGTCCGTGAGATGCTCGCCAAAGAGTTGTCCCAAAAATGTGTACGGGCCGATGAGATAGACGAGCACGATGCCACTCATCAGCGGGGGCAACGCCAACGGAATCTGCACGATAGTGCCGACGATCGTTGAGAGCGGTCCTGACGAGCGCGCGAGAAGGTACGCGAGGGGTACACCGAGGACCGTGACCATCGCAAGTGAAACTGTCGCGCCACTCACCGAAATCCAAAGCGCCGGAAAGAGACCCGGGACGTGAAAACCGCGCTGTGGCGAGTTGATGAGTCGAACGACGAAGGCGACGAGAGGATAGCCCAGGTAGATCACGAGCAATGCGCCCAACCAGATCAGAGGGCTCCTATGCGCCCTCGAATACGTCACGACGTCGTCGTCGTGGTGGCGAGGGCCGTCGTTGTGGTGCTCGGTGAACTTGAAGCCTTCGAAACCACCGGCGGCACAATCGGCGTGACGCCGTACTTCTTCAAGATCGATCGACCCGTCGCACTGAGCAAGAACTTCACGAACGCTTTTGCAGCCGTCTCGTGAGGGGCCCGGTTAAGGATCGCCACTGTGTACTCAGCGGACAGGTCGGTCCCCTTGAGCGGCACCGTCTTCAGGTGCGCCGCTGCCGCCTCGACGCCGTAGAAAAATCCGGCGTCGAGTTGGCCCGCTTGGAGGTCCCCGACGAGCGCGGTCTCTTGAAAGACGTTCGACGTCGACGTGGCAAGAGTGTTGAGAGCCGGAATATCGTGCGTCAACGCAGTGCCCTCCAGGGCATCGACCGCGAGCACGCCCTTGGGGTCGGTCGCGGGGTCGGTCCGGCCAAGCAAGAATCCCGGCAGGTCAACGACGTTGAACCAGGGTTTCGTCTGGAGATCTTTCGCGAACTTTGACTTTCCGTAATAGGCGAGCAGGAGCGGAGACAATCCAAACTCTTGATACGACGTGACCCAGTTTCCTTTGCTCGCGCCCTCGATCGACGCGTTCACGCTTGGCGACGCACTGATGAAGACGTCTCCTACCACGGTCTTTCCTGATATCTCATTCGCGAGTGCCGAGGAGCCAGCTGAATAACCACTCACCGTGTATCCCGTCGCCTGGTGGAACGCGGGACCGAGATGTTGTTCCATGAGATCAAGAAATGAACCGGCGTAGAGTACGTCAACGGTGCCCGAAGCCTTCCTCGAACTCGCCGCACTTGACGACGACCCCACGAGCGGAATGACGAGCCCGGCCCCCATCAACGAAGCGACGAGAAGACGTCCGACGGCTTTGTGACTATGGAGAAATTTGGAACGAACAGAATTGCGCGACATATTCGTGACTCCGGATAATTTGCATTTACAGTACTAGACCGAGACTTCCAGCGTACATATGGCCACAACGGGCACTTTCTCCCGTACTTGCGCCCTGGCACATCGCTCGCACAAGCGCTAACGCGACGTTCTCCTCGTGTGGAATGTTTTTCGCCGAGAGAACCACCCGGAAGAATCACGTGTCGACCATATGATGTGGCGAATGTCGTCGGCTCCAACTTCTGACTGGATTTTGATCACGAAGAACCCGCTGTCGCCTGACGAACTTTCCAATTGGGTGATTCGCCCGAATTGCGGTGCCGTCGTGACATTCTCCGGCATCGTCCGAGATCATTCCAGCTCAAGAGAGAACGTCAAGGCGCTCGAGTACGAAACCAATACCGAAATGGCGGAGCGGCGTCTCCACGACGTCGTCGATGAAGCGCACAAACGTTGGCCCGATCTCGAACGAGTCGCCGTTCACCACCGAATCGGACAGGTCGAACTCTCGGTTTCGACAGTCGTGGTCGCGGTATCGGCACCCCATCGAGACACGGCCTTCAAGGCCGCTCGCTTCTGTATTGATGCGTTGAAAGTGAGCGTGCCGATGTGGAAGCGCGAGCTGTGGGAAGGCGGGTCGGCCTGGAGTGACGAGACGTCACCGATCGGCGATGCTGGAGACCAATGATGATCGAGACACGTAAGAAGAGCCAGACGGTGGCCGTTCGATGATTTCGCACGAAGAGGCCCGTCAATACGTCCTTAGGGATCTACGACCGCTCGTGCCAAGAGACGTCGAACTCAAAGACGCGCTCGGGTTGGTGACAGCGAAAACCGTTCACGCGCGCGAACCATCGCCCCGATTCGCAAACTCGGCAATGGACGGCTTCGCCATTCGGGCAGAGGACACCACGGGCGGACCAGCTCGTCTCGCGATCGTGGACACGATCTTGGCCGGTGACCACGTCACCACCACGGTGAAACCGGGCGAAGCGGCGCGCATAATGACGGGAGCGCTAATGCCCGACGGCGCCGACAGCGTCTGCATCAGAGAGGAAGCCACCGTCGATGCCGAGGGCACGACGGTCCTCATTCAGAGGGCTGTACAACACGGGGAGTTCGTGCGTCTCGTAGGCGACGACGTCACCGTTGGTCAAGAACTCGCCGGAATCGGGATCGCGATTGGTCCGGCGTTGTTGGGCGTGCTGTCGAGTCAGGGTATCGCGACGGTCTTCGCGCACCCGCGACCGCGCGTTGGGGTACTGTCCACCGGTAACGAACTCACCGATTCCCATGACGACCTCGGAAGCGGCAAGATCCGCGACGCGAATCGTCCATCGCTTCTCGCCTCGCTCGCCCGGTCCGGGTTCACGCCCGTTGACCTGGGTATCGCGGGTGACACGCCCGGGGCGATCACTGAGGCACTCGAAGGCGGCGTGCGCAGGTGTGACGCGATTATCTCGACTGGTGGTGTCAGTGTCGGTGACGCCGACTTCGTCAAATCAGTACTCGCGGATCTCGTCGGGGATAGTGCGCGGTCGATGCAGGTCGCAATCAGGCCCGGAAAACCCTTCGCTTTCGCCGTCGACCCAACTTCGGGCACGCCCTTCTTTGGCCTCGCCGGCAATCCGGTGTCGACCCTCGTGGGTTTCGAGCTTTTCGTGCGTCCGGCGCTCCGACTGCTCGCCGGGCACAGCGAGATTGACCGTCCGACAACATCCATGATTCTCGACTGTCCCCTGCCCCGGAGCCGCGATGGCAAACTCAATCTCGTTCACGTGATCGTCCGATTGGAAGGCGACGGACGACTCCACGTGAAGAGCGTGAGTCGCTTGGGATCTCACCTCCTTAACGCAATCGCAGACGCGAACGCAATCGCCATGGTTCCCGACGGGGAAGGATTGGACACGGGACAGGACGTTACCGCGATGATCATCGATACCGAACGATTGAACGGTGGATGACGTGGCAAAACTCATTCTGCTCGGTCCCGCTCACGACGCCGCCGGTAGACGCGTAGACACCTTCGATGGCCCGACGCTTGACGATGTTCTAAGGGAGGCCGTCACTCGATACGGGCCGGATTTTGGGGCGCTTCTCGAAACCTGCCAGGTATGGCTGAACGGCGAGCCCGCCGCACCATCAACACGCCTTGAAACTCACGACGAAATTATGGTGCTCCCGCCAGTCTCGGGAGGATGAGGCGAGCCCTCTCCCTGGAGAAGTTTCAGGGCGTGGGGCAAGACGTCCAGTATTGAATCGAGGCACTCGATCGCTCCTTTTGGCGAACCGGGACAGTTCACGATCACACTTCGATCGGCGGTGCCGGCTCGCGCGCGTGACAACCGACCGAGAGGATTCACGAGTCGCATCGCTTCGCTAAGACCCGGCGCTTCTCGATCGATCACCCGTATCGTGGCCTCCGGAGTGAGATCTCGGGGCGAGAACCCCGTTCCCCCTGACGTCACGACCACTCCGCTGAATCCTTGGACCATTGTGCGAAGAGCGGCCTCCACCGTCGCGACACCGTCGCTCACAATGGTGAGCTCGACCACGCCGAAGCCAGCTTCGACGAGTCGGGCCCGCAGGAGCGGTCCCGCCGAATCCGCTCGTGTCCCCGCCGCCGCCGAATCGGACACTATGAGGATCTTGGCCACGAGCTCCACGACATCGAGCGTACGTGATGGTGATTCGGTGCGGCGTATCTCGTCGGGTGACCAACGCTGATGAATGGCCACCGGGGCCTACGGAGACGAAGCCTCTATCCGCCCGCCATGGCCCCGATCACGAAGAACGGTTCGCGTCCCGAGACCACAGCGTCGGGGAGCGGCGACTCGGGATCGTCATGAGAGATGTCCTCTTCGCAGGCGAAAAATCGGATGAATGGGCGACGTTTCTTGGTTGTGGGGTCTCGAATCGTTCCCAG
Source organism: uncultured Acidimicrobiaceae bacterium (assembly GCA_937881055.1). GTDB lineage: Bacteria > Actinomycetota > Acidimicrobiia > Acidimicrobiales > RAAP-2 > RAAP-2. The sequence goes on from CALGFJ010000003.1 coordinate 6,216, forward strand.
CAATACGGGGTAGCGACTCTCCAGTGCGTCGAGCACCGAGCGCTGGCTGGCCACGCCCGCGACGTCGAGCTCGACCTCGCGATTGACCTTGACGAGGGTCTTCAAGTGAGCTGGTAAGACGACTCGAATCATGCCAGAGTCTGGACCTCGACCGACAAGACGGCGGGCAGGTCGCGGACAATCGCTTCCCAGCTATCGCCTTCGTCGTTCGACGCGTAGACCTGGCCACCCGTCGTGCCGAAGTAGAGGCCACAACTATCCAGAGAGTCCACGCTCATCGCGTCACGCAACACGTCGACGTAACAGTTGCTCTGTGGAAGACCCTTCGTGAGCGGTTCCCACTCGTTGCCGCCACTTCGGCTCCGGTAGACGCGAAGCTGCCCGTCAAGTGGGTAGTGCTCGGAGTCACTCTTGATCGGCACCACGTACACCGTCTCGGGTTCGTGAGCGTGGACGTCGATTGCGAATCCGAAGTCCGTCGGAAGATTGCCACTTATCTCAACCCATGAGTCGCCGGCATTGTCGGTTCGCATCACGTCCCAGTGTTTTTGCATAAACAAGGTGTCGGGCTTCGAGGGGTGCATCGTGATGTGGTGCACGCAGTGCCCGACTTCGGCGTCCTCGTCGGGGATGCCCTCCGAGTGCAGACCTTTATTGATCGGTCGCCAACTCTTGCCGCCGTCATCGGTGCGAAACGCCCCAGCCGACGAAATGGCCACGAAGATACGCTCCGGGTCCTTTGGACTCACGATGATGGTGTGCAAGCACATCCCGCCCGCGCCGGGCTGCCACGACGAACCTGAGTCTTGAGTGCGCAAGCCTGAAAGTTCGCGCCAGTTCTCTCCACCGTCCGTTGATTGAAAGAGGGCGGCGTCTTCGACACCGGCCAACACCGTGTCGGGATCCGTCAATGACGGTTCGAGATGCCAGACCCTTGCGAACTCCCACGGGTGTGGCGTGCCGTCGTACCACTGGTGCGTTCCGGGCACGCCGTCGTAGTTGAACTGATTGCCGACGGGCTCCCACGTCTCGCCACCGTCGCTCGAGCGTTGGATGATTTGACCGAACCAGCCCGTCGTCTGGGATGCGTAGATCCGGTTTGGATCGACGGATGAGCCCTTGATGTGATACATCTCCCAGCCCCCAAAGAATGGTCCACTGACGTCCCATTCCTTGCGCATACCGTCTGATCGCAATACGAAGGCACCTTTTCTTGTTCCTACAAGCACTCGCACGCCACTCATATCCCCCACCTTTCCGCGCTGCGCGAAGGTTCAACTATTCGTCAAAGAGTAGTGCTCGCGTCGCGTCCGGGTTCGAATTTTCTTATCCGTGTTGCATTGAAATTGCTGCTCGTCTTTTCAAGTTCCAACACACCACCAGACCGCATCAGATCTCAACCCTTTGGGGCCATCCTGAGAAATGATGAGTGAACTGCTGCTCTAATTCCTGAGGTTCAGATGCAACGTCCCGCTGCCCTAAGGATCACTTCGTTCCTTTGAAAGGGATCCAAATGACAGCGAGACGTAGTGACATTACCGCCTCACTCGCGAAACGCCGTCGTGAAGATGTCATAACCAATCACAACAAGCCCAGTCCACGTCGTAGTCGTTGAATACCGGATCGCGAGAAGTCTGTGAAGCCGCTCGTAAGGATTAGCGCACCACAATCAAGTCAATCCCCATAGCAAAGCCTTGATTCGCTCGTTTTGCAGTTGGTTCTCGACGGCACCGCTGTCGAAAGTACTTTTGTCCTGGAAGTCCGCCGAAGACCCACTAGTAGCGTTGACAATCGTGACCACGTCCCTCGCGCCGAAGCGTCAGCCATTACGAGCACTCGTCTCAGCGATGCGACCCACCCAGTGGGTGAAGAACGGCCTCCTCGCGATCGCCCCGGCGGCGGCGCATCGTTTGACGCACGGTGACGTGTTCTGGCGCACCGCGATCGCATTCGTCGCCTTCTGTTTCATGG
>CALGFJ010000004.1 GCA_937881055.1 uncultured Acidimicrobiaceae bacterium
CGCGCGGCGAGCGCACGCTCGTGCCCGCCGTAAAAGCTGACGCGGTAGTGCACGTTCGGGTGCAAGAAGATCTCGGGAGATCCGAGCGAAAGTCCGCCGCTGAACGTGAGGTCCTCCCAGTCATCGCGTGCGCCGAGCGCTCGCAAGAGCGCGACCGGCGTGCCCGTGATGATGCCGAACCCGATCGCGTCGCGCGGGCGTACGAGCGCCGCGGCCTCTTCGACACCCATCTCTCGCGCCCGCATCGCACCATTCTGCACGACGGCACTCGCTGTGCAACGATTTAGTCGTGAACGACGACTTCATCATCGACATTTGGAGCGACGTCGTCTGCCCCTTTTGTTATCTCGGCACTCGGCAGTTGGCCGTGGCGCTTGATGACTTCGAACACCGAGATCGAGTGATGCTTCGCCACCGCGCCTTCGAACTTGACCCTCACGCGAAACTCGCCTACGACCGACCGCTCGAGGAATTGGTCGCCGCCAAATACGCCACACCCGTATCGAGCATTCGGGTCATGCACCAACGCCTGGAGAACGAGGCGCGTGAACTCGGCATGACGTGGTCGCTCGAGACGGCCCAGCCCACCAACACCTTCGACGCCCACCGCGTCATCGCGCTCGCCTCAACCCAAGGCCTCGGCCACGAAGCGAGCGAGCGACTATTTCGTGCTTATTTCTGTGAAGGAGAGCTCGTCAGTGACCACCGTCGTCTGAATGAGCTCGCCGAGGAAATCGGTGTGAGGGGCGTCGACGCCCTTTGGGAGAGTGACGCGTTCACCGACACGGTGCGAGTAGACGAGGCGCAGGCGCAAGAACTCGGCATCACCGGAGTACCGAGCCTCTTACTGGACTCGAGGTTCATGGTGGTGGGCGCTCAGGGATCCGAGCAGGTCCTCAACGCGCTGCAACGAGCCTGGGCTCGTCGCGCCGCTTAGTCGTCTTCGGTCGGCACCAGCGCGGCGGTCGCGACTGAATGACCCTCGTCGAGATTCATCACGCGCACGCCCGTCGCGTCACGACCCTGTGACGAGACCTCTCGCACCGGCGTTCGGATGAGGACGCCGCCGGTCGAGGCGAGCATCACCTCATCGTCGAGTCGTGTCATGAACGCGGCGACCAGGAAGCCGCGAGCGGCCGTCAGCTTGATCGCCCGCACGCCCTGTCCCCCACGACCCTGGCGATTGAAGCGTTCGACCTTGACCCGCTTGCCGAATCCAGTGTCGGTGACGACGAAGAGGTCGGCGTCGTCGCGCACGACGTCGAGCGAGATCGCCTTGTCGTCGCCGCGCAACTTGATGCCGCGCACGCCCATCGAGTCACGACCGACCTCACGCACTTCGGCCTCCTGGAAGCGGATCGCCATTCCGCGATACGTTACGACCATCAGGTCCTCGTCGCCGCTCGTCGCCACGACGCGCACGACTTCGTCGCCCTCGCGCAGATTGATAGCGATCCAACCCTCGCGACGTGACTTGTCGTACTCGCTGAAGGCCGTCTTCTTCACCGTGCCGTTCGCCGTCGCGAACACCAGGAACTTGTCCTTCGGGAAGTCGTCGGTCGTCACGATCGCCTGGATCGATTCGTTCGGCTGCAGGTTCAAGAGGTTGACGATGGCCGTCCCCTTGGCCGTGCGCTCCTTCATCGGTATCTCGTGACCTCGCAGCCGGAAGACCCTTCCCCGGTTCGAGAACAACAAGAGGTAGGCGTGCGTCGTCGTGTGCACGATCTGCTGGACGAAGTCCTCGTCGCGAAGCTTCGCGCCTTGGACGCCACGTCCCCCACGGCCTTGCACGCGAAACGCATCCGCGGCGACGGACTTCACGTAGCCGGCCTGGGTCATCGTGATGACGATGTCCTCGTCGTCGATGAGGTCTTCCATGCCGAGCTCGCCCGGGTCGTTCACGATTTGGGTCAAGCGGTCGTTGGCGTACTTGTCGCGAATGGCGGTCATCTCCGTGGCGATCACGCCACGCAGCTTCACGTCGCTCGCGAGAATCGATTGTAGCTCGGCGATCGTCTCGAGCAGCTTCGCCATTTCGTCCTCGAGCTCGCTACGGCCCAGTCGAGTAAGGCGACCAAGGGTCATGTCGAGGATGTGGTTCGCCTGCTCCTCGGAGAAGTCGAACGGCGTGGCCATCAACGCGATGCGCGCGGCACCGCGGTCGTCAGAACCGCGGATAGCCGCGATGACGAGGTCCAGCATGTCGATGGCCTTCAGCAGACCTTCGACGATGTGCGCGCGAGCCTCGGCCTTGCGGAGTCGGAACTGCGTGCGTCGCGTGAGGACTTCGACTTGGTGCGCGATGTAGTGCGTCAACGCTTGGGCGAGATTGAGCGTGCGCGGCACGCCATCGACGAGCGCCAACATGTTGACCGCGAAGGTCGTCTGCAGTGACGTGTTCTTGTAGAGCTTGTTGAGGACGACGTTCGCGTTGGCGTCGCGCTTCAGCTTGACGACGAGGCGAGCCTTCCGACCGGCCGAGTCGTTCTGCACCGCCGAGATCCCGTCGATGTCCCCGTTCTTCACGAGGTCGTAGATCTTCTCCTCGACCGACTCAACGGAGACTTCATAGGGGAACTCGGTGACCACGATCCGAACGTCTTTGGTGCTCTCTTCGATCTCCGCGACGGCGCGCATCTTGACGGACCCGCGACCACTCCGGTAGGCGTCGAGGATGCCTTGACGTCCGAGGATCTGAGCGCCGGTCGGGAAGTCCGGACCTTTGACGAATACCATCAGATCGTCGGGCGTCGCTTCCGGGTTCGCCAGCAGGTGCAGGGTGGCGTCGATCACTTCGCCCAGGTTGTGCGGCGGAATCTTGGTCGCCATGCCGACGGCGATGCCCTGGGAGCCGTTGACCAAGAGGTTGGGGAAGCGCGCCGGCAAGACGGTGGGCTGCTGCGTCGAGTTGTCGTAGTTCGCTTCGAAGTCGACGGTCTCTTCGTCGATCGAGTCGAGCAGTTCGAGCGCCAAGGGAGCGAGGCGGCATTCGGTGTAGCGCATCGCGGCCGCGCCCTCGTCGGGGCCGGTCCCCCCGAAGTTCCCGTGGCCACTGATGAGGGGGTGACGCATGGAGAAGTCCTGCACCATTCGCACGAGGGCGTCGTAGATCGCGGAGTCACCGTGCGGGTGGTACGTGCCCATGACCTCGCCGACGACCTTGGCACACTTCGCGTACGGACGGTCGGGGCGCAAACCCTGGTCGAACATCGAGTACAGGATCCGGCGGTGCACGGGCTTGAGGCCGTCGCGAACGTCGGGCAGTGCGCGAGAGACGATCACCGACATCGAGTACTCGAGGAACGACCGCTCCATCTCGAGGTTGATCTCGATGGGCTCCACGTAGCCGATGACGACGTCCTCGGGTGGCGGCGAACCAGCGCCTGAATTGTCGGTCGTGCGTGCCATGTGCCTCTCCGCCTAGATGTCTAGGAAGCGAACGTCTTTCGCGTTGGTCTGAATGAAGTGTCGACGTTGGGGGACGTCATCGCCCATAAGGATCGAGCAGACCTCATCGGCGAGCGCGGCCTGCTCCACCGTGATCTGCAACAACGCTCGCTTCGTCGGATCCATCGTCGTGTCGCGTAACTCGTCGAAGTCCATCTCGCCGAGTCCCTTCAAACGTTGGAAGTCGTTCTTGTGGTCCGGATGATCGACGAGGAACTTGGCTTTGGCCACGTCGTCGTGCAGGTACACCTTCTCTTTGCCGACCAGCGTCGAATACAACGGGGGCTGACCGACGTAGACGTGACCGTTATTCACCAGCTCGGTCATCTGTCGAAAGAAGAACGTGAGCAGCAGGGTGCGGATATGGCTTCCGTCGACGTCGGCGTCCGCCAACAGGATGATCTTGTCGTAGCGAACCTTCGTCACGTCGAAATCGGCCTCGACACCGGCGCCGATGGCCGAGATCAAGGCCTGGATCTCGGTGTTCTTCAGAATTTTGTCTGACCGCGCCTTCTCGACGTTCAGAATCTTTCCCCGAATCGGCAGGATCGCCTGGATGCGAGGATCACGAGCGTCTTTGGCCGATCCCCCGGCCGAGTTGCCCTCGACGATGAACAGTTCGCATTCGCGCGGCTCGTTGGACGAACAGTCGACGAGCTTGCCCGGCAGACCCGCGCCATCGAGGGCGCTCTTTCGTCTCGTGAGGTCGCGCGCGTGGCGCGCCGCCTGGCGCGCCCGCGCCGCCTGCAAGGACTTCGCAACGATCTGCCCGCCCTCTTTCGGATTTTCTTCGAGCCAGTCGGCCAACTTCTCATTCGTCGCTCGCTCCACCAAGGATCGGATGGAGACGTTGCCGAGCTTGCCCTTGGTCTGACCTTCGAACTGCGGCTCAGCCAAGCGCACCGACACGATCGCGGTGAGACCTTCTCGGATGTCCTCACCAGCGAGGTTCTCGTCCTTCTCCTTCAAGAGGTTACGTTTGCGCGCGTATCGATTGACCACGTTGGTGATCGCCTTGCGGAATCCCTCTTCGTGCATGCCGCCTTCGATGGTGGCGATCCCGTTGGCGAACGAGTGAATGCTCTCGTAGTAACCCGTATTCCATTGGAAGGCGACTTCAACCTCTTGACCCGGTTCGGACTGCTCGTAGAAACCCACCTTGCGAAACAGCGACTCCTTCGTGTTGTTCAGGTGTCGCACGTAGTCGACAATGCCACCGTTGTACTTGTACGTTTCCTTGGCTTGACGACCGGCGCGCTCGTCGATGAAGCGGATCTCGAGTCCACGATTCAAGAACGCCATTATCTGCAGTCGCTCGGTGATCGTCTGCGCGCGAAAATCGACGTCGTCGAAGATCGTCGGGTCCGGAGTGAAGGTGACCGTGGTGCCGGTACGTCCGCGAGGCGCGGGGCCCGTGACCTTCAACTTGCCCTGCGGCTTCCCGCCGTCCTTGAACATCATCTCGTAGTGCTGGCCGTTGCGGTCGACTTCGAGGTGTAGTTCGGTCGAGAGGGCGTTCACGATTGAGGCACCGACGCCGTGAAGACCCCCCGACACCTTGTAGCCACCACCACCGAACTTCCCACCGGCGTGCAGCGTCGTGTACACGATCTCCGCCGCGGACTGGCCGGGATACTGGGGGTGCTCTTCGACGGGAATTCCGCGGCCGTCGTCGATGACGCGACAGCTCCCGTTGGCGAGGATGGTGACGTCGATTCGGGTGCACACCCCGGCCATCGCCTCGTCCACGGCGTTGTCGACGAGCTCGCGGATCAGATGATGGAGCCCCGACGGCCCGGTAGAGCCGATGTACATACCCGGTCGGAGCCTGACTGGTTCGAGACCTTCGAGAACGGTGATGTCCTTAGCCTCGTAGCTAGGGGGTCCCTTGGTCTTCTGGGCCACGAGGGCTTCCTTTCGGTGAGAAAATAGTGGCGCATTTCGCGCGGTCGAAGGCAATTTTTCGACTGTTCTATCCTACCCGAGATGGTGTTACGTTCAGCCGTTTGAAGGCTGATTTCGACCACATATTTGCCACATTTTCAGGGCTTCGTGAGGACCGTCCGAAGAGCCTTTGGGGCCTTCGCTCCGAGAGGTGAAAATCCCTCGAGAATTGTCGCGGCGTCACTCATGACGCGCTGCGCGAACGCACCCGACGGAACACTCACTAGCAACACACCGTTCTTCACGAACTCCGGTCGACAGTGCTCGGCGATCACCGGCTCCACGATGCGCGGCCAAAGATTTCGAATCTCGTCGATGTCGCGGAGATCGACTTTGCGCAGCCGGCCCGCGAGGGTATTCAGTAGTTCACCCAGTGTCGCGGGCTGCTCGTCGCGCGATCTCATGGAAGCAACGCCGTGAGGTCGATGACGGCGGCCGGGCTCATGCCGGCCGGCAATGGCGACGCGGTCGTAACGAGTGTTTGCCCTGTTGGGAGTAGATTTAGGAGACGATCGCTCCGGTGCGGATCGAGTTCACTAAACACGTCGTCCAACAGCAGAAGTGGATCGACACCGCGTCGGTTCTGAACCAATTCGTGTCCGGCGAGTCGAATCGCCAGCGCCAAAGAGCGTTGTTCTCCCTGAGACGCTTGGCGTCGCGTATCGCGACCATCCAAGGTCAGTGCGACGTCGTCGCGCTGTGGTCCGATCGTCGTGTGACCACGAAAGCGGTCGTCGTCGAACGATTCACGTAGTGCGTGTTCTAGGTCGCCACTCCACGACTGCTCGTAGTGAACGCCGACGACCGAATCGTCTTCGGCGAGTTCGTGGTAGTAGTTCGCAACCAGTGGCGCGACGTCGTCGAGGAGCTTTCTTCGAAGGGCGACGAGTTCCTCGCTGACGTTGCAGAAATCGCTCGTCCACACGTCGAGTTCGCCCTGCTGCAGCGACGTCGGACGATCACCTTGCAACTGGCGCAGGAGGGCGTTTCGCTGACTGAGTATTCGAGTGAAGCGCTCCACCACGTCGCCGGTCGTCAAGTCGACGTCGGTGAGGAGGTTGGTGAGAAAGAGCCGTCGGTTCTCCGGTCCCTGGCGAACGATGTCCACACCCTCTGGCGTGAAAACTGTCAGGGGCAACGCGTCGGCGAGGTCCGCGCGCGACTTCGGGCGCTGGCCATTCACGAGCATTCGTTTCGTCGTGTTTCGAGTTCCCCGAGTCAGGGTCAGATCGACCTGGACGCGCCGTTCACGCTGGAAGAGCACGCCGTGGACCTCGCTGGCGTCTTCACCGGCGCGGATCAGGTCGCTCGCCGCACCGGTCCGAAACGACGCGGCGGTAGCGAGGGCGTACACGGCCTCGAGGACGGTCGTCTTGCCGGTTCCATTGGGTGAGAGCAAGACCGTGATCGCCTCAGTATCGGGCTCGAACGACAACTCTCGGAAGAGGCGGAAGTTCCGCAGACGCAACTCGTGGAGGCCCACGACGTTCGACCGCGACTACTGAACGCGGACCGGCATGAGAAGGTAGCGGAATCGCGTGTCCTCAACGCCGTGCACCATTGCGGGGCGCACCGAGTCCGACATCTCGAGCACGACTTCGTCACCGGGGACTGCTTCAATCCCGTCGATCAAGAAACTCGGGTTGAAGGCGATGGTCATTTCTTCACCGCCGTAGTCGGCGTCGACGTTGTCCTCGACGTCGCCCGCGTCATGGCTCTGCGTGCGGATCTCCACCGATCGCTCTTTCATCGTCAGTCGCACGGACGACGTCGAGTCCTTCGCCAGCAACTTCGCTCGCTTCAGCGAAGTGAGCAGGGTGTCTTTCGCCACGCGAAGTTGGTTCGGGTAACTGGCAGGAATCAACTGCAGTACCGACGGATAGTTTCCGTCGATGAGCCGTGACGCGATACTCGTTCCCCCGACCACGAAGCAGATCTCGGCGTCCGTGAGGGTCACACCGATCGTGGAGTCCGAGGCCAAGGAGGCGGCAGCGCGTTGAAGCTCCTGCAGCGCCCTCGCGGGGACCAACAGGTCGTGGGAACCCCCGATTCCCTCGACCTCGGGAACGTCGCGTACGGCCAGCCGATACGAGTCAGTGGCGATGAGTCGGAGCACACCGTTGTCCGTCGTGAACAACACGCCCGTGAGTAGCGGCCGCGCGTCATCGTTCGCGGCCGCGCGCACCACCTGGTTCAGACCGGCAATCAGATCTGACGCCGCGATGGACGTGAGTGGCCCACTCACGGGTGGCAGCTTCGGGTAGTCGACCACGGCGAACGTGCGCAGTGAGAATTTCGCACGTGCGAGAGAGACCTCGACGGTCTCGTCGGTACTTGCGATCGTGACCGCACCCGCTTCGAGTGAGCGCACGGCGTCCACGATGAGTCGCGCCGGGACGACTGATGAACCGTCTTCGATTCCAATCACGTCAACCGCCGTGCGCACGGTGATATCCAAATCTGTTCCGGTAACGGTGAGTTGGTTTCCGCTGAGTGAGAGCAGGATTCCCGACGAAGCCCCGATGAGACGTGTGGCGACAACACGGCTCGCGGCACTGAGTGCTTCAACGAGAATGTCGCGCTCTGACTTGAACTTCATTCGCCTGCCTTTCGTTGCTACTGAGATTACGGTGTGTTTTTTATGTGTGTAGAGGTCTTAGTAGTAGTAGGTCTGTGGATATGTGGATTACAGTGTAATAGTCCTGGTCAATCCACTTGTTCACACCATGGAACTACCCACAGCGTTGTGGCAAACTCTTTCAACCTTACGCACTCAACCTTGAAGTGATGTGCACGAGTGGTCGGTTGTCAACGTGAAATCAACAGGGAGAACCCAGGGTTGCACACAAACTATTCCCTACTCTCCCCCTGGAGACGACGCTTGAGTTGGTTGACCTGCGCGAGCACTTCGGGATTCACGGTGATCTGTTCCTTTATCTTCTCCACACCGCTGATTACAGTCGTGTGATTGCGGCCGTCGAAGATTCGGGCGATCATTGGATAGGAGTAGTTGTTCAAGAGATCGCGAATCAGATACATCGCGATGTGACGGGCGTGCACGAGCGGCCGGAGGCGCTTCGAGCCACGGACGTCTTCAACGGAGAGTCCGTAGAAATCAGCGACGACCGAAAGGATCGTCTCCGGCTTCAAGATGACCTGCTCCTGACCCAGGTTGGTGAGGTGCGCTTTGGCGAGCTCGAGAGAGATCGGTTCTTGACGCAGGTTCGCGAAGGCGCGCAGCATCGTGATGGAACCTTCCAACTCACGGATGTTGTCGCGCACGCGATGCGCAATCCATTCCGCCACGTCATTGGGCAGGTCGATACCCTCACGCTCGGACTTCGAGCGCAGGATTGCGATTCGAGTTTCTAAGTCCGGCTGATCGATCTCAGTAACCAACCCCTGGAGAAGACGACTTCGGAATCGCTCTTGCAGTCCGGCCAGGTCACGTGGTGATCGGTCGGACGTCAGAACAATCTGCTTTCCTTCGCCGTGCAGAGCGTTGTAGGTGTGGAAGATCTCTTCGTGGAACGTCTCACCACGCGTTTCCATGAATTGGATGTCGTCGATCAACAGAACGTCGTTCTCGCGATAGCGCTCGTGCAACGCGAGTTGTGTCCTCGTCTGAATCGCTCGAATGAAGTCGTTCAAGAACGTCTCGGTTGAGACGTAGAGGACTTTTCGGCCCGGGTAGTTCTCTTGAACGTAGTTTCCGATGGCGTGCAGGAGGTGGGTCTTGCCGAGACCGGAGTTCCCGTAAATCATCAGCGGATTGTAGGCACGACCAGGGGTTTCAGCGACAGATTGTGCCGCAGCGAATGCGAGCCGGTTCGACGAACCGGGGACGAACGAGTCAAAGGTCATCCGCGGATCGAGTCGAGCGGGTCGATCGACACTCGGAGCGAACGCTGCTGCGCTCGGCGTCACCTCCGGCTCCTCGTCCGACGTTGCGAGAGCACCTGCATCATTGGTGGAATCAGTGACAGTGAGTGAAACCTGTACATCGGGACCGACGAGTAATTGCGCCTGTTCGGTGATGAACGGCAGGTATCGCTGTTGAACGCGAAGCAATTGAATTTGGTTCGGCGCACCAATCACAATTTGATTGTCGTGGTAATCCACAAGGCGCAGTGTGTTAAGTCCCGCGGCCCACACCGCCTCAGAAGCGTTGCCACGTAAGGAATCACGAAGGGCAACCCAGATCTCCTCGCCACCTTGCATGCGCTTCCTCCACAGGTCGAACTTCACATTATCCACAGGCCGCAACTCCTGGGAGCTCGTGTCGTGCCCGTCGGGAGAGCCACCATACACCCATTTGAAACGTCTTGCCGTGGCCCCTGGTCCCGTCAGGTAAGATTGTTCCCAGTAGCGCGCCAGCGACCCCCAGGGGGTACCGCGAAGCGCATCGAGACAGTTTGAGAAGAGGATTTTGTGAAGCGTACTTATCAGCCAAACCAGCGGAAAAGGGCTAAAACGCACGGTTTCCGTGCGCGCATGCGAACCCGCGCTGGTCGTGCCGTCCTGAAAGCCCGTCGCAACAAGGGCCGTCATCAGTTGACGGTCTAAGCGCAACGTGCCCGATCGGGTTCGAACCCGACGGCAGTTCGCCTTGTTCGCCACACCAACTGGACGGGGACAGAGTGGCTCACTTCGAATTAGTTTCGTCGCCGGGGACTCAGAGACCGCCACGGTCGCTGTGGCCTACGCGATCAGTCGAAAGGTCGGCAATGCGGTCGTTCGCAATCGGATCCGCCGGCGGCTGCGGGCACTCATCGATGGACTCAATCCCCAACCCAAACCTGGTAAATACCTGATCAGGTGCGGTAATGAGACAGGAAAACTCTCCTATGAAGAACTCCAGCATCACCTTTGTCAATCCCTCGACCGAGCGGGAGCGCGCTGAGACGCCCACGGCGCGGGTACTGGTCAAGGCGATAGAGCTCTATCAGCGAATAACCGCCGGCCGAGTCTCCGCGTGTCGCTTCTACCCATCGTGCTCGAGTTACGCGCGAGAGGCCATCGAAACCCACGGCGCCCTTCGCGGAAGCATCTATTCGCTACGGCGCCTGTCGCGCTGTCGTCCCCTGGGTCCCCACGGCGTGGACCTGGTCCCTCAATCGCACAGTGCTAGGAGCGATCAGCGATGAAGTCTTTTGCCCACGACATTGGCTCGATTTTCCAGCCGGTCTATGACCTGCTGGGACGAATCCTCGCCTTCTTTTACGGGATCATCCCGAACTATGCCGTCGCGATCGCTCTATTGACCGTCGTGATCATGGGTGTTCTGACACCCTTCACCATCAAGAGCACGAAGTCGATGAGTGCCATGCAGAAGCTGCAGCCGGAGTTGAAGAAGCTCCAGCAGAAGTACAAGGGGGCGGAGAATCGGGCGCTGCTGAACGAAGAGATGATGCGGCTCTACAAGGAAGAGGGCGTCAATCCGCTGGGTGGATGCCTCCCGATGTTGCTGCAGA
>CALGFJ010000005.1 GCA_937881055.1 uncultured Acidimicrobiaceae bacterium
ATCGAGAACCGCACGCTCCAACAAGAGCTGCTCGAGGCCTTCGAAGTCACGTGGCGCGACGACCTCTTCACGTGGGTCCTCGGAACCGATCGCCGCTGGCGTCGTTTGCAACCGGTCAACAACTTCTCGGCCCAGAGCGAGTTCAAACGGCTGGCGATGCTCCGGTCTCGGGCTCTCGCTTAGGCGCGAGTCCGTTCTCCTTGCGCCACATCAACGTGGCGTAGGAAATGCCGCCGATGGGGATCGGGATCCAGAAATTGACGAGGCGATAGGACAACACGGCGAGGATCGCTTGGCTATGGGGCACACCAAAGCCGACGAGCGTTCCGATGAGTACTCCTTCGATGATGCCCAATCCCGACGGAGTAATTGGAATCGCCGCCAGGATGTTCGCGAGTCCGTAGGCGACGAGCAAGTCGATGGGCGAGATCACGCGACCGAAGGACCAGATGAAGACCCACAGGCACGCGGCGTCGAGGAGCCAGTTCAGTGACGCCCACATGAAGGCGGACCAGAGGGTCCGTCGATTATTCACCAGCATCGTGATGCGGTCGGCGACCTTCGCGATCAGCGCGCTGATCCTGTCGGGGTTGACCGCGGGTACGCGACGAGCGATCCAGCGCAGCCAGTTGGCGGCGTGTCGCTGACCCCGGGTTATCAGGAGAATCGTGCCGAAAAACGCCGCCAACAGAAAGACGCCGGCCAGCGCGGCGAATCCGTACGCGGGGTTAAAGCCGCGCAGGGGAATCGAGATCACCAGCGCGAACCAGAAGATCATGTTCAAGACGACCGCGGAACCGGTTCCCTGAACCGCGAGGCCGAAGGCATTGGTCTCCTTGGGAACGCCGAGTTCGTTGAAGATCCGATAGGACAGTGCCCCGGCGGGTGCGGTGCCGCCCGGAACGACGTGACTGATTGCGAGGCCGGCGAGGTTCACGCGAAGCAAGTTATAGCGACTCGGGGCGTAGGGGAAGAGCACTGATCTCGTCAGTTCGACGTAGGCGTAGATCGCGGCCATCTCCAAGAGCACGGCCACCGCGACGAGTACCGGATTGACCGACGAGAGCAGGTGCAATGACTTGCGCGCCCCCGCGAACTGGGGGAGCACGAAGTATGCGAGGACGAAAACCAGGGCCCCCACGCTCAAGATGATGCGCACCTCGCGCGGCAGCGCGAATCGCTTCTTCTTGACCGGCTCGGGCATAGCAGTACTTTAAACGTGGGTCCTCGGGTACTCCAAACATTCTCCCGCCAATTGCCTGATAGCGCCTCTCGGTAGAATTGACCGATGCGTACGCTCGTGGTTCTGCCCACGTACAACGAGATCTTGAACGTCGAGTTGATGCTTCGCACGCTGCGAAAGGTTGTGCCGCAGTGCGACGTCCTCGTTGTCGACGACGGCAGTCCGGACGGCACGGCGAACCTCGCGGAAGAGATCGCTGAGGACGTCGGTCAGATCACGGTTCTGCGACGAACGAAGAAGAGCGGTTTGGGAGGCGCGTACCGCGCCGGTTTCGCCTGGGGTCTCGAGCACGGATACGACCACTTCGTCGAGATCGACTGTGACTTCAGCCACGACCCGAACGCGTTGCCCTCGCTCTTGAGTGCCGCGGAGCGTCATGACGTCGTCATCGGTTCGCGCTACATCCCCGGTGGTCACATCCCGCAGTGGAGTCTCTCTCGTCGAATGCTCTCGCGCGGTGGCAATCAGTACGCGTCGCTCATGCTCGGTCTGGGCGTCGCCGACTCGACGGCCGGCTACCGCGTCTATTCGAAGCGCGGTCTCGAGCTCATCGATTTCGAGACCGTGAGCGCTGACGGCTACGGCTTCCAGATTGAGATGACGTATCGCGCTAAGCGCGCCGGCGCCACGATCATCGAAGTCCCAATCTCCTTCACCGAACGCGAACTGGGTGAGTCGAAGATGTCACGGGCGATCGTCGTGGAAGCACTGTGGCTGGTGACCAAATGGGCCCTCGAGCGGCCCTTCGGCCGAGGGGCTCACTGAACGACGTCAACGAGAACCGAGGACAAGAAGCTGGCCAACTTGGCCTTGGTCTCTTCTCGTTCGGCGATCGGGTCCGACTCGCTGACGATGCCGGCGCCGGCCCAGGCTTCGAATTCAGCGCCCCTCACCAGCACCCCGCGGAACCCGATCCACCACTCGCCGTCGCCGTTCGCGTCGATCCACCCGAGCGGCCCGGCGTAGTAGCCGCGGTCGATCTGCTCGAGACGACGGATCAGTTCATAGGCGCTTCGACGTGGAACGCCCCCCACGGCCGACGTCGGGTGCAAGAGACGAAGCACTTCGAGTGCGTCGGGCGCGTCCGCTTCGTCGTGGCACGACGCCTCGATCCACGTTCCGAGGTGCGCCAACGTGCGCAGCGCCACGATCGACGGCCCGGCGTCGGCCCGTACGTCGTCGTACACGCCTTCGAGCGCGGTGACGATCTCATTCACCGGCACGTTGTGTTCGTGCAGATTCTTGGTGCTGCCGAGTAACCACGTCAGGTAATCTTCGGGCTCGACGTTCGGCGGCAGGGCGATCGTGCCCGCGAGCGGGTGCGACTGCAACGTGCGACCGGTACGTCGCGCGATTAGTTCCGGCGTCGCACCGACGAATCGACGCTGATCGCTCGTCGGGATGCTGAAGATCGTGCACCGCGGCTCGCGGAGGTGCAGGCGTTGGGCGACGGCGGCCGCGTCGATGACCTCGGGTACCGTGCCGCGAACCGACCTCGCCAGGACGACCTTGTCGATCTCCTTGGAACGCAAGATCTCGACGGCGAGGGCCACGTTGTGGGCGTATTCGTCAGGGGTCGGCTGCAGAGACAGCGAGCGGAGGCTTTGGGTCTCTTGCACCGGTGCACGCACGCTGGCGAGTAAATCACGCCACGTCTCGACGCCCTCGGGTCCCGTGAGCCACGCGTCACCGTCACTGGTCTGCGTGATACAGAATTCGGCGACGTCCAATTGGCTGGGGGCCGAACGATCGAACGGCAACGCGCCGAAGGCGACGACGCCGGAGCCGGGTGGACCATCCTCGCCCACGAGTTCGTGGCGACGAAGCAATGCGGTCACGTCGAGGGGTGCCTCGAGCCCTCGATCGAGGGCGACGTGATCGACCGCCGCGCCGAACCCGACGCGGATGACGTCGGACGTCTCGATCAGCCAACCGGATCGAGCGCCAATCGTGCGCAGTGATTCCAGCGACTGTGTGGCAATCTGGCGGCGCCGGAAGTTCACGAGGTCCTCGTTGCGATGAACTGTTGGCTGAGACCGCCCATGACGCGGCGGTGATTGACCGCGCTGAAGCCCGAGTGGTTCAGCATTCGCATGATCTCTTCGCCCGTGGGCAAGTAGGCCGTGGACTGCGGAAGGTAGTGGTAGGCGGCACGGTCCGAGACGAGGGACCCGATGAACGGCACGACGCGATGAAACCACACACGGAAGCCGGCGCGCCAGAGTCCCGAACGGGGCTCGGCGACCTCGAGGAGCGACAGCCGACCGCCCGGTCGAATGACGCGGGCCATCTCATCGAAGGTCGCCGCGAGATCGCTGAAGTTGCGCAGCGCGTAGCCGCAGGTCACGCCGTCGAATCCCGCGCTTCGAAACGGGAGCCGTGACGCGTCGGCCTGCACACGCTCGTCCATTCGCTTGCCCGCGTGCAGCATCCCGAAACTCAGATCGGTGGCGACGGCCACGTGTCCTTGACGCACGAGCTCGCGCGTGAAGTCTCCGGTGCCCGCGGCGACGTCGAGGACCACGCTTCGTCGCGGCAAGCGCAGATCGCTCACCGCGCGGCGACGCCAGCGCGTGTCGAGACCGAAGGTCATGAGTTTGTTGACCAACTCATAGCGCGACGCGATGGCGTCGAACATGGCTCTGACCTGACGGGTCTTCTCTTCGCCAAGGGGGAGGGGGATGGACAACGGACTCAGCGGTAGTAGCGAAACACCACTTGAGCGACGCACGACGGCTTCGGCGCGTCCTTCACTTCGACGACGACGTCGAGCGCGACTTGAACACCACCGGCGATGTCCTCGACTGACGCCATTGTCGCGCCGGCTCGGATCTCGGAGCCGACCGGCACGGGACTCGTGAATCGCACCTTGTTCGTGCCGTAGTTCACGCCCATCGCCACGCCATCGACCTGCATGACGCCGCGGAGCAGGACCGGAATCAACGACAACGTGAGGTAACCGTGAGCGATTGGTCCGCCGAAGGGGCCGGCCTTCGCGCGCTCGGGATCCACGTGAATCCACTGGTGATCACCGGTGGCGTCGGCGAACAAGTTCACCTCTTCTTGAGTCACGGTTCGGTACTCGCCGTAGCCCAGGTGAGTGCCGATGAGTGGCGTCAAATCCTCCATGCTCTTCACGTGCGTCGTCATAGAAAACCTCCAAAGGCAACTCTAGACAATCGGCACTTCAAACGAATTGACGTTCCCGCGCCGTAGGATTGGGCGATGAGTGAAACCTTTCACCCCGAGAAGCACCGCAACGTTGCCGGGAGTTGGTATCGCGCCTCCGTCTTTGGCGTGAGTGACGGTCTGGTCACGAACACGTCGCTGATCCTCGGTTTTGCCGGGGCGAGTCCGGGCCACAACATCATTCGTCTGGCGGGACTGGCGGGACTCGTCGCCGGGGGTTTCTCGATGGCGAGTGGCGAGTACATCTCGGTTCGCGCCCAAAAGGAACTACTCGAATACGAGATCGGCGTCGAACGAAAGTCGATCGAGGAATCACCGGTTCAAGAGCAAGAAGAGTTGCGTCAACTGTTCGTCAATCGCGGTATCGAAGGAGAACTGGCGCAGCGTCTCTCAGCGGACCTCATGCGCGATCCGGAGATGGCCCTGCGCACACATGCCCGCGAAGAGTTGGGTGTCGATCCTTCGACGACCGGGTCTCCGTGGGGCGCCGCAATTTCTTCGCTCTTCTCCTTCGCTATCGGCGCCATCATTCCGCTCTTGCCGTGGATCATTACGTCCACGGGCAACCCCATCGTGTGGTCGATTGTGCTGGCCGTGGTCGCCGCGGCGGTCGTGGGAGGCGTCATCGGGTGGTTCACGCGCAACGGCATCTTCAAATGGGCGCTTCGTCAAGTCCTCGTGGGTGCGCTGGCGGCAGCCGTCACGTTTGGCATTGGCCGACTCGTCGGCGTGCACTAGCTGCGGTGGAAATGCAACAGACGGTCGTCTCGCTCGACCTTGAAGCCGAGTGACTCGTAGAGTTTGAGCGCGCCGACGTTCGATTGTTCGACGAAGAGGATCGCCGTCGACACACCCTTCTTTCGCAAGACGTCGAGACCCTGGGTGACCATGACGCGACCGAGGTTTCGTCCTTGAAAGTCCGGGTGCACCGAAATAATGTAAATCTCGCCGAAGCGATCGGGGTGAAGTTCGTGCACCTTGGTCCAACACGAGGCCGCGAGGCGATCGTCGATCTCCAAGAGCAAGAATCCCGAAGGGTCGAACCACGGCTCGCTGGTGCGCTCGTCTAAATCCGAACGCAGCCACGCACCCTGCTCCGGATGATCGGCGAACGCCGCGTTGTTCTGTTCGAGCCAGGCGTCCTCGTCGCGACCCGGTTCGTAGTTGCGAAGCGTGGCGCCCGAGGGCACGTCGACCGTCGTAACCGGAAGTGCGACCTGCATGAGTTGCAACGTACGCACCACCTGACACTGCGAATGGACCGGAACCATGGACCCGCGGGTCCACCAGTCCAGGGATTCGTGAAACCGCAGCAGACCCTGCAGGAGGTCCTCGTCGATGCCGCCACCACACATTTCGACCATTGCGTTCTCCGCACCGGTCACTATGGCGTACTTGACGAGGAGGCCCTCGTGGTACTGCAACCAGTGCTCGGCCCGCCACCCGTGCACGACGATGCGACGACGTCCTTCGTCAATGGCTTCGCGCCCGAGGAGTGACTCCGTGCGGTTTAAGAGGTTAAGGACTTCGAGTCGACGTTCGGGCGTCAGCGAATGGCTGCGTTGCCACGAATCGGTCATGAGCGCAGGTTACCGTCGCGCTACGCGATTCGACCGACAACTCGGTTGAGGCGACGAAGCAGCGCCCCGAGCGTTCGCTCGGCGGCCACGAGCTCGGAGTAGATGTCGGGCGGCATCGCCGATCCTTCAGTTTCGACGAGGGCCGTGATGCGATGTGACAGTTCATTCATGGTGGAGGTGATGGTGTTCAACTCGTTCTGCATGCTCATCGACGGGGTACCTTCGGGTTGGGAGCGTCTCGCGCGCTGGCGAATACTGTAATGGTCGATGGAAGATTCGACCGACACCGTGAACGACACCACACTTCGCTGGTCGGGCATCATCGCACGGGGTCTCGACGCTGAGTCATTCCTGCAAGGCCAATTGAGTCAAGACATCACGACGGTGGGCCCGGATGGCCTTTGGACACTGCTCTTGGCACCCGACGGCGTCGTCATCACTTCGGCGTACGCCATGGCGACCGCGGAGGGCTACGTCATCCAGGTCCCTCGCGAGCTGGGCGATGTGGCGCTCGCGCGGTTGAACAAGTTCCTGCTCCGGACGAAGTGCACGTTGGAGTTATCCGATATTGATCACGGACCGTTCAACGTGTTGAGCGAGCGAATCCAGGCGGGCCGACCCGGTCCGGAGGAGTTTGCCTTCTCTCTTACGCCGCAATGTTTCGGAAGCTCATTCGTGGCGTCCTCGGTCTCATTCACCAAAGGTTGCTTCACGGGCCAAGAGCTCGTCGGGCGTCTCGACGCGCGCGGCTCCAGCGTGCCCTGGCGCATGGTTCGAGCAACTGGTCCAAGTGCAACGAGAATTGACGAGGTGCTCAAATCCAAAGGTCCCGCGGGACCCTCGGGACTCACGACGTCGTTGCGCCGCGGTGAGTCGATCATCGGTCTGGGCTTCGCGCACCGCAGCCTGTTGGGATCGCAAGAACTCGAGCTCGCGCTCGACGTGCACGTCGTAGAGATTGCCTGACGCCACACAGTGCGGGCCGTTATCGTGGGGACCAAGGAGTCGACACGTGCGGTTGAATACTGAGGGCTTATTCATCAAAGTCTCCGGGGTGACGACCGAGGACGATGCGTTGTTCTCGATCGGCCTCGGGGCCAGTGCCGTCGGGTTCGACTTCGGGCCGACGCCGCGCCAGATATCCGTGAACGCCGCCCACGACATCGTTCGCCGGCTCCCGGCGGGCGCCATCTCCGTCGGCGTGTTTCGCAATGAAATGCCTCAACGAATGGTGGAGATCGCCAACACGTTGGGACTCTCGGCGGTGCAGATCGACGGCACGGTCGCGAATGAAGAGCTCGCCTACGTCTCGGAGCGGGTGAACACGGTGCTGCGCAGTTTGCCGAGCACGGCCAATCACGATCTGGTAACCGGCCTCTCGGGCGTCGATT
This sequence comes from uncultured Acidimicrobiaceae bacterium, assembly GCA_937881055.1. Classification (GTDB taxonomy): domain Bacteria; phylum Actinomycetota; class Acidimicrobiia; order Acidimicrobiales; family RAAP-2; genus RAAP-2. The sequence continues at coordinate 7,404 of CALGFJ010000005.1, forward strand.
ATCTCGTGGTGCCCGAATCAGATGACCAGTATTCGTTGATGGACTGTCTGGAACTGTTCAGTGACCTGGAGGTGCGGACCCCGATCATCGCCTCGGGGGGTCTCACGCCCTCGAACGTGGTGGACATCGTGCAGAACTACCCCGTGTGGGGAGTCGACGTACGATCGGGCGTCGAGAAGTCCGTGGGTGAGAAGGATCCAGTCCTCCTCGGGCAGTTCATCGCGAACGCCCGTTGGGCCTTTGACAACGCCTACGTCGAACGCCACCACGACGAATGGCCGATGTAGGAAAAACCCCATAAGTGAGGATTTCCTCGGACCAGCGACTTTTCGGTCTATGTCAGGGAAAATGCGTCCACTGAGAAAACTCTCCTGAATTGTTTTTACGAAATCGCAGGGTGACTGCTATCGTAAGGACTCCGTAAGGCGCATTCGATTTCCTATACAGATTTATGATTTCACAAGAAAAAAAACCGTAACTCGAACCCGAGCACAGCAAGGGGGGGTTTTTACGAATGACGGCATTTCAAGGTATCAACAACGTGAATGTCGTTCGTCGGGTCCTTGTGAATTCACAGTGGTATTTTCATGTTGCTTAAAACTCTTCGTCGATTTGATCACGGCCAATACGAGATCAATAGGGCAATCGTCGATTTCTTAGACAGGAGGATTTTTCGCGATGATTGAGACCGAAGAGTCGGCCTTGTCGGAACGCCCAATTGCCCACAGCAGATTTCCTCTGGTTGATAGAAACCAGTTTCTCCAAGAATTCGAAGCAATCTTCTCAAGCTCGGTACCGTCCCATAGTGGCTGCCTCTCCATCGAGGGCGGTTGGGGAATGGGTCGCACCGCTTTAATGAACGCCGCCTGTCTGACTGCCGAAAGCGCGGGCTGCCTCGTGCTGCGCGCTCGTGGTGGCAACCTCGAACGCGACGCACCTTTTGGCGCCCTCCTTCGCATCATCGAAGGCATCGCATCGTTGCGCAACGCCAACGAAGAGGTCGTCGAACAGATCGATAAGGTCCTCGAATTCATCAACCGCGAAGGGGAGCGCAACCTCAGTGCCCTCGGCGCCGCCTTCTACGGTCTCTTGCTGAGCGTGCGCACTATCGGTCCCGTGCTATTAGCGGTTGACGACGCCGATCTCGTGGACGACGCGACGATGACCACGCTCGAGTACGTGTATCACCGTATTGACGACCAGCAGGTCTGGCTCTTGACGACGTCACCGCCGCGTCTCCCCGGCGCCGGTCCCCTCGCGATCGAGCACCTGCTCGTCAACCAGCACGTCCGCCACTTCTCGTTGGCGCCGCTCAGCCTCGAGGGTGTGCGCATCATTCTCTCGACGCAGTTGAGCGTCGAGCCAGATACTGAATTCGTCGCGGCGTGTCTGGATGCGACGAGCGGCCGACCGGAATTCGTCGTCGAACTCGCCAAGGCCTGTCGCGAAGAGCGCATCGCGCCGAATGAAACGTCGGCGAGCGACCTCGATCGTTTGGCCATACCGCGCATCGCCCAAAAGGTCCTCGTACGACTCAACCGATTGGCGCCGGCCGCGCGCGATCTCCTCGAGGCCTGCGCCGTCTACGGCGAGAACAGCGACGTCGCGTCGGTGATTCACCTCGCGAACATCGAACCGGACGCCTCTGATCACGCCGTCGACAGCCTGGTGCACGCGGAACTGCTGCGACCGGGACGGCCGCTCGCCTTCGTGGCGCCCGTCGTGCAATGGGCGATCCTGCAAGACATATCGTCATCTCGTCGTTCTCAACTTCACGCGCGCTGTGCCGATTTCCTGGTTGAGATTGGCGCCGACGAGACGTTGGTCGTGGCGCATCTGCTCGCGACGGAGCCGTCGTGGAACAAGGACGTGGCGTCGAAATTGAGTATTGCCGGGCGCAGTCTGCTCGAGCAGGGCGAAGTGCGACTCGCCGCGCGATGTCTGCGGCGTTCGCTGAACGAAAGTCCGGTCACACAACAAGAGCCGGCGCTATGGCTCGACTTGGCGCAGTGCGAAATCGAACTTGGTCTTCGCACGTCGCTCTCGTCATTCCAAAAGGCGCTCACGCTCGGCGCGCTCGATGACGAGAGCGTCGTGCAGGTCTCGGTGAGCCTGATGCACGCACTTCGCGAGTGGCCCGAACTGCGATCCGAAGGCGTCGCCACGCTGCAAAGGGTGTCGTCGCGCTTGAGTGCCGTCGACACGGCCCTGCAACTGGAATTTGAACTGGGTCTGACGCTCCTCTCGGGCCACCCGGCGCAGCGAAGTTACGGTGTCGCGAGGATTGAGACGCTCGTCGCGAACTCCGACGATCATTCCAAGTCCGCTCGCGCCGCGCGAATCTTCCTTGACCTCCACAGATTTGAGAACGACCCCACGGTGTCGGCCGCGAACATCGTCGAGATCCTCGGCTCCGTGTTTGATTCCGACCAGATGCTCGTCGGTGACCTCGCCAGTGAAGCGATTCTGGCGAGAGCCTGTCGGATGCTGCTCAGCGCCGACGAATTTGTCCGAGTCGACCTGATTCTGGAAATGGCCCGTTGGCGGGCTCGTTCGCTGGGTGACCTCGCGGGCGAGGACGACGCCCTTCGACTGGTGGTTCTTTCGAAACTCTGGCAGGGCTCGCTCGATGAAGCCGAAGAGGCCTGCCGTCGACACGATGAATTGGGCGACGCAATCTCGATGCGTCACATGGTCGGCGCCTCCGACCTCCTGATTGCCCAAGGTCGCACCGATGAGGCGCTTCAGAGATTCGGATCGACCGAACTCGCTCGATTCGATGATCCACTCGACCGCGCGACCGCCCACGTGGAACGAGGTCGACTCTTCGCCGCGGTCGCGCGCACCGACGAAGCGCTCGATGAGTACCACCGCGCCAGTGAGACGGCCGAACGCGCCGGGATCAATAACGAGGTCCTCGTGGCGTGGCGGCCACCAACGGCCTGGGCCCTGGCGTCGCTCGGACGTTGGGACGAGGCAACGGATCTCGCGAGCAATCACCTCGCCGCCGCGCGCGCCTTCGGCGCCCGCCGCAACCTCGGTACCGCGCTGCGGGCCATGGCCGCGTCGACCCAGGACCTCGGTGACCGAGTCAATTGGCTCATCGAATCGGTCAAGGTGCTGGAGGGTTCGTCGGCCAAACTCGAAACGGCTGCCGCCATGGTCGACCTGGGTGCGGCGTTGGTCGAACGGCGTGATATGGAAGGCGCCCGTGTGCTCCTGCAGCAGGGTGCGACATTGGCGTCGACCTGTAAGGCGGATCGTCTCGTCGAGATTGCCGGATCGCATTTGCGTTCGGCCGGTGCTCGGCCCCGCCGACTCGGATCAACGGGAGTGGATTCGCTGACCCCGGCTGAGTTGCGCGCCGTGCACATGGCGGCAGCGAACGTCACCAACCGGGCGATCGCCGATGAGCTCTTCGTGAACGTGAAGACCATCGAAGGTCACCTCTCGAGGGCCTATCGAAAGCT
>CALGFJ010000006.1 GCA_937881055.1 uncultured Acidimicrobiaceae bacterium
TTCACTTGGTGGGCGTAGCTCAGTTGGTTAGAGCGCCAGGTTGTGGTCCTGGAGGTCGCGGGTTCGATCCCCGTCGCTCACCCCACGTAACACCCGACTCCCGTGGTTCGCCCAACAGAGTCGGGTGCTTTTTCTCGATACGCAATCGCCTTGCGACGTGTAGATTTCGCCTAGGCAACCTCATCCGAGGTTCGACTGGAGAAGCCAATGACTATCGTTCGTGACTCGTTCTACATCAACGGTGAGTGGGTAAAGGCCAGCTCGCCCGACACGTTGGAGGTAACGACCTCCGGAACCGGTGAGCTGTACGCGACCGTTCCCGCCGGCACCGTCGAAGAGGCCAACAGCGCCGTTGAAGCGGCCGCCGGGGCCTTCACCGCGTGGTCGAACACGAGTCCCAAGGAGCGAGGCGAGTTCCTCATGCGCATCTCGGAAAAGCTCGCCGAGCGCGACGACGAACTCGCGCTGATCATCGCGAACGAGGTCGGCATGCCCCTGATGCTCTCCAAGGGAATCCAGGTCGGTCTGCCGACGATGGCGTTCGCCGAGAACGCCACGCGCGCCGCCGAGTACGAATGGGAAGAGGAGTCGGGAAATTCGACGTACGTCCGCGAGCCCGTGGGTGTCGTCGCGGCGATCACGCCTTGGAACTACCCGCTCTACCAGGTCTCGCTCAAGGTCGCGGCCGCCCTCGCCGCTGGATGCACGGTCGTGCTGAAGCCGAGCGAGGTCGCCCCCATCAACGCGTTCATCCTCGCCGACATCATCGACGAGGTCGGACTACCCAAGGGCGTCTTCAATCTCGTGACCGGCCTCGGTCCGGTCGTCGGTGAGGCGATCGTCGTGCACCCGAAGACCGACATGGTCTCGTTCACGGGATCGACGCGCGCCGGCAAGCGCGTCATGCAACTGGCGTCCGAGATGGTGAAGCGTGTGTCGCTCGAGCTCGGCGGCAAGTCCGCCAACGTCATCCTCGAAGACGCCGATATCTCCGCCGCGGTGGCCGACGGGATATTCCAGTGCTACCTCAACTCCGGCCAGACCTGTTCGGCGCTGACGCGGATGGTGGTGCCGCGATCGAAGTTGGCCGAGGTCGAGGACATCGCCGTCGCGACGTCCGCGGGCTTCGCACCATCGGATCCCATTACCGGATCGAGCCTTCTCGGACCCCTCGTCAGTGCCGTGCAACAGCAGCGCGTGCGCGACTACATCAACAAGGGCATCGACGAAGGGGCCCGCCTCATCACGGGCGGCACCACCCCTCCGGAAGGACTCGAAAAGGGCTACTACGTGCAGCCGACGATCTTCTCCGACGTGCGAACCGACATGACCATCGCCCAAGAGGAGATCTTCGGTCCCGTGCTCTCGATCATTCCGTACGACACCGAAGAGGAAGCGATCGCGATCGCGAACGACTCGGCCTACGGACTGGCCGGTGGCGTCTGGGCCGGGACCGACGAGAAGGCTTTCGAAGTGGCGCGCAAGATTCGTACCGGACAGTTGGCGATCAACGGTGGTGCGTTCAATCCGTTGGCGCCCTTCGGCGGCTACAAGCAGTCGGGCATCGGTCGAGAGCGCGGACTGTTCGGCTTCGAAGAGTTCCTCGAAGTGAAAGCGATTCAGCACAACTAAACCATCGAGCACCGGTGAGTGGTTAGACTCGTCTCGCGCCGGTAGCTCAATTGGCAGAGCATTTGACTCTTAATCAACAGGTTCCGGGTTCAAGTCCCGGCCGGCGCACCA
>CALGFJ010000007.1 GCA_937881055.1 uncultured Acidimicrobiaceae bacterium
TCGCGTTGTCCGCAGGTGAGAATGAAGTACTCCATCGTTCGGCGAAAACGGCCAATCCAGTAGAATTGACGAGTTGAGTCCGGTCGAGACAGCCGGCGTTCGTTGCGTCACCAGGGGCGTAGGCGAAAAGGAAGTGCCGAGAGAGGGTGATTCCGGCCGTTGGCTGGACACAGTATGGACAAGAAGGATCCCTTCGTCTTACGCCACCTCGCCGACGTCCAACCCGAACTGTGGTGGCTCGACTCGGACCCGATGGAGCCGGCGCCGCACTCGGCGCTCATCGGGGACATTGGTGCGGACCTGTGCGTCGTGGGCGCGGGTTATACGGGACTGTGGACCGCGCTGCTCGCGAAAGAGCGTGATCCCGAGCGTGAAGTGGTCGTCGTCGAACAGTATGAGACGGGAGCTGGCGCATCAGGTCGCAACGGCGGTTTCTGTTCCGCGTCGCTCACCCACGGCTATTTGAACGGCGTTCGACGCTTTCCCGATGAGATCGAGCTGATTCAGCGCCTCGGTCGAGAGAACCTCGACGAGATCGAAGCGACCATCGCGCGCTACAACATCGAGTGCGACTTTGAACGGACCGGTGAACTCCAGGTCGCTGTCGCCCCTTGGCAATTCAAGGGAATGGCCGAACAGGCCAAACGACGTAACGCCATGGGCGACAGCGTCGAAGTGCTGAGTCAAGAGCAAGTGCAGGCGCGCGTTCACTCCCCCTCGTACGTCGGTGCCCTCTTCGATCACGACGGTACCGCGTTGGTAGATCCCGCACGCCTCGTCTGGGGTCTCGAGCGGGTGTGCATCGCGCTCGGGGTGAGGATATTTGAGAACTCCAAGGTGGAGTGGCTGGAGGACCTGCACGACGCGGTTCGCGTGCACACCCCGTACGGCGCCGTCACCGCTGCGAGGGTGGCCCTCGGGACGAACGTCTTTCCCTCGTTACTCAAGAAGACGCGCAAGTACGTGGTGCCGGTCTACGACTACGTGATGGTCACCGAGCCGTTATCGAACGAGCAGCTCGACAGCATCGGTTGGTCGGGCCGCGAGGGCATCGCCGACTCCGGCAATCAGTTCCACTACTACCGTCTCACGAGTGACAACAGCATCCTCTGGGGTGGCTACGACACGATCTACAACTTCCGAGGCAAGGTGCGCCGCGAGTACGAGTTCAATTCCGACACCTACGCCACGCTCGCCGGTCACTTCTTGAAGACGTTTCCGCAGTTGGCCGGCGTCAAATTCACGCACGCCTGGGGAGGCGCGATTGATACGTGCACACGATTTTCCCCGTTCTGGGGCACGTCGCACGAGAACAAGGTCGCCTACGTGTTGGGTTACACCGGTCTCGGTGTCGCCTCGACGAGATTCGGGGCGGCCACGATGCTCGATCTCTTGGACGGACTCGAGACCGACCGCACCCGACTGACGATGGTTCGAAAACGACCGATGCCCTTTCCGCCCGAGCCCTTCAAGTGGATCTTCATTCGCATCACCCAATCGGCGATCAAGTACGCCGACGAACACGAGGGCCGACGCAACCTCTGGCTCAAACTCATCGACCTCTTCGGCCTGGGCTTCGACTCTTAGGTGGTCGAAGCCCAGGCCGTGCGAGATTCAGTCTCGAGGACTAACTCGCCAGTGAGTAGATGACCGTGACTTGCACGTTCACGGGTTGGCTTCCGGTTTGGATCGGTACGGACGCATGAAGCGCCGTGTTGGCGGAGAACGTCGGGTAGTAGATCCCGGAACTCTGGTTCTCGTTGTCGGTGATCTTCACGATGCTGGTGACCTGCGTGCCGCCAGCCTTCGCGAGTTGTCCGGCGGCGAGTCGGGCGTTGTCGATCGCCCTGATCCGTGCGGCGCGCAAGAGCGACGAGTCATTCGTGATGGTGAACGAGACGCCGTTCAGCTGAACGCCATTGCCGACGGCTCGCGCGGCCGCGTCGATCGCCGTGCCGGCGCGCTGCACCTTGTGCATCGTCACGTTCAACGTGTCCTGCACCGTGAATCCGATCACGACACCTTGATTATTGGTGTTGTCATAGATGTTGAGCCCGGACGTCTGCATCTCTCTGCGGGTGACGCCGTTCTTCAGGAGCGCCGCTTCGAGGGCGCGGACCTTGGCGTCGTTCTCGCTGAGCGCCGCGGTCGCGGTCGGATTGACCGTCGAGACGCCGATCTGGAAGTTGATCGTGTCGGGAACGCCCTGGACCGTCCCCGAGCCGGTGACCGTGACCGTAGACCGAGCGCCACCCTTGGAGTGTCCGAGCGCCACCCCCGCGAAGCCCACCGCCACCACGACGAGCGCGGTGACCATCGT
>CALGFJ010000008.1 GCA_937881055.1 uncultured Acidimicrobiaceae bacterium
AGCGAGTGTTGACCGACCCCTGGGTCGCGACTTCGTGCGGCGTGCCGCGCCGAAGGATGCCGCCTTCGCCGGCGTAGGGTCCTTCGGTGTTCTCGCGCACGATGGCGAACTCACAGCCTTCGGCGATCGAGCCGGCGACGCCGCGAAACGGTCGGTAGTTGATGTAGAGGTCGAGCCCGAAGCGCAGGCGAAGCAATAAGCCCCGCTCCAAGACTCCGCCCGGAATCCGACTGTCGCCGATGGCCGGACCGACCGCGCCCAACATGATGGCGTCGTAGCCGCGCAACTCTTCCAAGGTGGCGTCATCGAGGACGAAGCCGTCTTTGAGGAACCGAGCGGCACCGAGTTCGTAGGACGTTGTCGCGAGAGCGACGCCGGAAGCGCGAACGACGTCGAGCGCGGCGGCGGTGACCTCGGGTCCGATGCCGTCGCCACCGATCACCGCCACGCGGTGGGTGCGTTCGTTGCTCACGGACCGTCTCCTTCTTTGGTCCATTTTGCTCGCCCGTCGACGGGTATCGCAAACCGGGCGGGAGTTCGAATAGGCCACATCACTAGAATCGGTACCTCTCCACTAAAAGAGAAGGCTATGGCCGGCGAAATTCACCGCATCACCCAAGAGACGCTCGACAAACTGCAGGCTGAGTATGACGAGCTCACGACCGTGGGTCGAACCGAGATCGCCCGCGTCATCGAGTCGGCCCGTCTGCTCGGCGACCTGTCGGAAAACGGGGACTACCACGCCGCCAAGGACTCCCAGGGCAAGATGGAGTCGCGAATTCGCCAGATCGACAACGTGATTCGCAACCACGAGATCGTCGAACGCGACGAGAACTCGAACACGGTCGAGCACGCCACCATCGTCCAGATCGTCTACGAGGGCGACGACGAAGACCGCCAGGAGTTCTTCATCGGGTCGATCGAAGAGAAACCCGACGGCGTCCTCGTCGCGTCCCCCACTTCGCCCTTGGGCAGTGCGTTGCTCGGTCACCGCGTGGGTGAGCACGTCGAGTACGAAGCTCCGTCAGGAGTTCTGCGCCTCACGATTGTGGGAATCCGCTAAGTGCCGGCCCCTCGGACCCTCTTCGAGAAGATCTGGGACGAGCACGCCATCGAGGCGCCCGGCGAACAGACGCTGCTCTACATCGACCTGCACCTCGTCCACGAGGTGACGAGTCCTCAAGCCTTCGAAAGTCTTCGACTGAACGGTCGCGGCGTGCGACGGCCCGAACGCACCCTGGCGACGGCCGATCACAACGTGCCCACGGATCCGATCTCGACCCCGGTGAGCGACCCGGTCTCACGACGGCAACTCGAGGCGCTCGAGGAGAACTGCCAGGAGTTCGGCATCACCGTCTTTCCCCGGGGCCACGAGAATCAGGGAATCGTCCACGTCATCGGACCGGAACTCGGTGTGACCCAGCCGGGCATGACGATCGTCTGCGGCGACTCCCACACGTCAACTCACGGCGCGTTCGGCGCCCTGGCCTTCGGCATCGGCACGAGTGAAGTCGAACACGTGCTCGCCACGCAAACCCTCCCCCAACAAAAGGCCAAATCGATGGCCGTCACGCTCGAAGGAACTTTGCGGGCCGGAGTCTCGGCCAAGGACATCGCCCTCGCCATCGTCTCGAGTCTCGGCACCGGCGGTGGCGCGGGCCACGTCATCGAGTACCGGGGTGCCGCGATTCGCGACCTCTCGATGGAGGGTCGGATGACCATATGCAACATGAGCATCGAAGCCGGTGCTCGCGCGGGACTCGTCGCCGTGGACGACACGACAATCGAGTACCTCCGCTCACGCCCGAGCGTTCCCCGGGGCGACGAGTTCGAAGTCGCGGCCGCGCGCTGGCGGACGTTCGTGAGCGATGACGATGCGACGTTCGACAGCGAGATCTCGCTACGCGCCGACGAGATCGTCCCTTCGATCACGTGGGGAACGAACCCGGCGCAGGTCGTGTCACTCGACGGCGTCATTCCCTCGCCCGATGCCGTCGCCGATCCGGACGAACGCTCGACGACCGAACGCGCCCTCGCCTACATGGGACTGACGCCGGGCACACCGGTCACGTCGATCCCGATCGACGTGGTGTTCATCGGATCGTGCACCAATTCGCGAATTGAAGATCTGCGCGTGGCGGCTGCGCTCGCAACTGGGCGCCACGTGGCCGAGGGCGTACGGGCGCTCGTGGTACCAGGATCGCACCGCGTCAAGAAACAGGCCGAGGCCGAAGGCCTGGATCGCATCTTCCTCGACGCCGGTTTCGAATGGCGAGAACCGGGCTGCTCGATGTGTTTGGGCATGAACCCCGACCAACTCGGGGCCGAGAAGCGCTGCGCGTCGACGTCGAACCGCAACTTCGAGGGCCGCCAGGGTCGCGGCGGTCGAACGCACCTGGTGTCGCCCGCGGTCGCGGCGGCGAGCGCGGTCCTGGGACGCTTCGCGTCACCGGAGGAGCTTTCGTGAAGCCCGTTCGCGTCGTCGAGGGCCGCGCGGTCCCGCTCGAGCGCTCCGACGTCGACACCGATCAGATCATCCCGTCGGACTGGCTGAAGCGGGTCGAGCGCACGGGGTTCGGCCGCGGACTTTTCAGTGAGTGGCGCGACGATCCCGATTTCGTCCTCAACCGACCGGACTACGTGGGCGCGAGCATCCTCGTCGCCGGACCTCGCTTCGGCATCGGATCGTCACGTGAACACGCGATCTGGGCCTTGATGGACTACGGCTTCGAAGCGGTCATCGCTCCGTCCTTCGGCGACATCTTCGTGAACAACGCGTCGAAGCAGGGCCTCGTGATCGTCGTGCTCGGCGCGGCCGACGTCGACGAGTTGACCGCACTGATAAAAGCCGACACGACCCGACTCGTCGTCGTGGATGTCGAGCGGCGAAGCGTCGAGGTTCCCGACGCGGGCTTCCAGCGTCGCTTCGAGATCGATCCATTGACGCGCGAGCGCCTGCTCAACGGTTGGGACGATATCGGTCTCACGCTACTGCGCGAGTCAGAGATCACGGCGTTCGAAGCGACCGAAAAGGCTCCGGACCTCGAGGGGATCTTCGATGACGCCGGCCACGTGCGCTGAACACCCGGGCATACAGCCGATTCCGTCTACCCTTTTTTGAAGCCACCGACAGGAGACGCCGTGAGTCGCTTTCCCTACTACGACGAGTACGAGGTTCATCGCGCGATGCCCGAAGAGGGAACCGCGCGCGACGTGATTCTCGCCATGATGAAGGAGATGGCGTCACGCGAGAACGTCGTGTGGGAGGACGGACAGTGTTCGGGCACGATGTACTGCGGTGACCACGACCACTACGACTTCTTGAACGAGGCGTTCTCAAATTTCTCGTACGTGAACACCCTGCAACGCGATATGTGCCCCAGTGCGACGAAGTTTGAGGCCGAGATCATTGCAATGTCCCTCGACATGCTCGGCGCCGGTGCCTTGGAGGGGAGGCAACCCGGTGGCCTCGTGACCTCGGGCGGCTCGGCGTCAATCGCGCACGCCGTCCTCGCCTACCGCGAAGGCAATCCGACGATCGCTCGCGCGAACATGATCAAGCCCGAGACTGCGCACCCGGCGTTCGCCAAGGCCGGGCATCTCTTTGGCGTCGACATGAAGATCGCGCCGGTCGACCCGGTAACTCTCCAAGTGGACCTCGAGTGGGTGCGCTCGAACATCGACGCCGATACCGTGGCCCTGATCGGCTCGGCGCCCAATTACGGTTACGGAACCATCGATCCGATCGCCGAACTCGGCGCGCTCGCTCTCGAACGCGACATCGGACTCCACGTCGACGGGTGCCTCGGCGGATTCCTCTTGCCCTTCGGCCGTGAACTCGGCTACGACATCCCCGCCTTCGACTTCTCGGTGCCCGGGGTCTCGACCATCTCGGCCGACACCCACAAATACGGTTACGCGTTGAAGGGCACCAGCGTGCTGGCGTTCGCCGATCAGTCACTGCGCAACGCTCAGTACTTCTACCTGACGGACTGGTCCGGCGGAAAGTACTGCTCGCCGGGCATGGACGGCTCACGTTCGGGTGGTCTGCTCGCCGCGACGTGGGCCGCCATGGTCAGCCTCGGTCGCTCCGGCTACCGCGGGTACGCCCAGGCCATCTTCGAGACCTCGGCCGCGATGCAAGACGCGATCCGCTC
>CALGFJ010000009.1 GCA_937881055.1 uncultured Acidimicrobiaceae bacterium
GGGTGGCGGGGAGCGGTCGTGCACCGCGTCCACTTCGGTCCCGACGGGGCGCTGCGCCGGGTCAAGATCGTCGATCCCTCGTTCTTCGCCTGGCCCGCATTGCCCCTCGCGTTGAGTGACACGATCGTGCCGGACTTTCCGCTCGTCAACAAGAGCTTCAACCTCTCTTATGCGGGGAACGACCTCTAAGGACGCGCGATTGAGGTAGCGCTCTTGGCTGGCGAGCGGCCCTCGGGCGCAGCGACGCACCACCGTGACGTGACGCTCACGTCGTCGATATCACTACTCTTCGGCGCGCACGGTGGCACTTGGCATCGTTGAACCGCGAGGCAGGAGTCGCAGAGCCGCCGGTGACAGCGCCTGGTGAGCGAAGAAGACGAACGCCGTCGCACCCAGTACGTAGACCAAATCGATAATCGACGACAGAGTGTCGACACGTGATCCGGACGCCCCGAAGACGCCGGGCGCCACGAACTGGAAGATCAAGTACCCGAGGACCAACGTCGAGATGAGGGCGATGAGCACCGAGAGGAAGCTGACCGCGGCGGCGTAACTACGCATGACCCGTTTGGTCGGACTGGATGGATCCGTTTCAGAATCAGCGAGGGCCAGTCCGCGCTTGCGGTGGATCATGTGGGCGACGCCGCCGACCAGAACCATGAGGAATCCGATGACAACGATTCTCGCCACGGTGTTCGTATCGGGGGCGTTTGAGTGCATCAGACTCACGATCGCTTCGACGACGAGGATCGAGCCAATGTAGGCCATCCACAGTGAGAGGAACGAACCGCCGAAAAAGTACGCCGCCATCGGCCGCTTGCCCGAAGGGTCCGGGTCCGCACGGTTGGCAATCACGATGATGACGTACGTCATAATCGATCCCACGCTTGAAATAAGCAGTAGGAACACGATCGCGATGTATACCAACGCGACGCTCCCAATTATTGCACCGGAAATCGAAGACACCAAGCCCCCTTCAATGAAGACCCGAAAGGTCTTCTCGCTATGACCCTAAGCCCGTTCTTGTTTCAGGGACGACCAAAGTGAATTTACTTCGATTCGCCGGCGAGCGGTCACAGATCCCGAACGTGTTCGTCGGCAATTGGATGGTGGCGAGGTTTGGTGATACTTATTTGATGCGAGCCGCTCAACGACTACGAATTAGGAAGTGCCGCGACGTCGATCAACTGATTCACGCGCCTTCCTCGGCATCAAAAGGCATTTGGAGAAGGAATGGGGAACACTCGACGAGTGAACGGGCAATCAGGTAAGAATAACAATCACGGTGCCGACCACGGGGCGGTCGGTCTTGATCTCAACCGACGAATGATGGGACGATTATGCAAAAGGTGACGCTTCTCTTTAAGTGCCAGCCGGGGATGGGGGAGGCGTTGCTGACGGCGTTCACTACTGCCTTGGTTGACACCCGTGCGTACGACGGGTGTATCTCTGTGGAGACTCTCGTCGACACCGAGAACCCTGACACGATCATGCTCATTGAGGAATGGGAATCGAGAGGCCAACAAGAGGCCTATCTGGCGTGGCGCGTCGAGTCCGGAATGATCGAGATGCTCGCGCCGGTATTAGCCGAACCTTTCGAGATGCACTACTTCGAGCCGCATCCCGCGTAGGTGCCGGTTCGGATTGCGGCTCACTGCGTCTGACGTCTGACGCGGCTTTCGAATCACCGTCGCCGATTTGATGAATGGCGACGGCGTCAGTCGTCCAAATGCTGTGATAAGAAGGGGGCTTCTGGCGCCCAACATCGAAGAGCGCTGAGGGGAGATCACGATGCCAAGAATGGTCATTGTTCACAATGTTGTCGACGTCGACAACTGGCTGAGTTTCAAAGATGAGCGAGCTGACGTCATTGGAACCACGATGGGAGGTTCCGATGTCGTCGATCACGTCGCGCAAGACGGGAGCAACAGCGTGGCGATTGCGGCGAATGTTGACGACGTGGCGGCAGTGCTGGCGGGGCTGGAGTCTCCGTCGCCAGAATTGCACGCCGCGATGGAACGCCATGGCGTCCTCCCGCCTGTGACCGTGTACGTCGAAAGGTAGTACCGCCAGCGGATCCAGATCTCTCGAGCACGGCGGACCTCCTGTGGCGTCTCGCAACAAACACTTCGTGTGAGATGACACACGGACGTCGTGCTGTACTGGGATGGGATTACACCGGAAAGTCCACAGCGCTGAGTACGTTTCACGATAGTTGTCGAGCACCGAAGAGTGAGGTGAAGTCCGTTTGTCAGAGAGCGCTCCGTCGTTTCCCTCCGAGGAGTACATCGCCGGTCGCGAACACGGGCGAGTTGCCGGACTCAAACAAACACTGAAAGTGCGGCTACGGAAGATCGTGGCCGGAGCACTTGGTGGCGGCGCGTTCGGAGGTCTCATGCTCGCCAGTCCCGCGACGACGGGACGCACGTCCTTCTCCTTTCCGATCGCCCTGTCAATCTTCTCGATCTTCATCGTATTGGGGTGCCTCGGATGCGTGAGGGCCGTGCAGTCGTATCGACGAAGTATGCATCACCTGAGAGACGACATCATTCGTTCGGTCATGAAGCCCGATGACGTGGAACGTGAACCCGGACGACTCCGGAAATGGTGGTTGCGCGGCGACTCGACGGGCGCCAATCCATGGGAACGGTCCGTCGAAGATGGTGGAAACGACGGGCATCGGTAGTTCTAGATTGTCCGCCACGTCTCGTCGTACGTCCGTACCTGGAGGAGCGTGGGGACCGACGCGCGAGGGATTAATGGGCCGTTGCGCAATCCATAAGTGAGCGTTTCACTGAATCTGTATCCCGGGATGCCGTACTGAGGCGTCGAGCACGTCGGGGTCGTGACACGTGCCATAACTGACCTTCTCGTGTGCTCGGGCGTACAACACCGACGAAGCGGTTCTCTTCGTCGAGGCGGCGCCCGAACCACCAAGTCGTGGAATATCGCTCTG
>CALGFJ010000010.1 GCA_937881055.1 uncultured Acidimicrobiaceae bacterium
AGTTCGTGGACGAGTACCGCGTCGATCACCCACTCGGGACATTGGCGCAGCCGATTGGACATTCGGATCTCCTTAGACGCCGGAGAACACGAAGCCCAGCGCGCCTGCTGGTTCTTCACCCAGCGAACGGAACTCGGCATGACGCCGTCGTTGTAGCGCTCGGCGAGCGCCTTCGCGCGGTCTTCTAACGAGGCGTCGCCGGCGGAGTTCTGCGGTCGCTGCGTCATGAGGCGCTCGACGAGGTCGTCGACGAAGCTCGTGCGTTCGCGTCCCTTCATTCGCGCCGGGATCAGCACGACGATCCGACTCCCCGACCAGTGGGCCGTGCCGGTCTTCTTTCGCCTCGTGGAAGCACGAATCTCGACTTCGGGACGATCGAACCGAGGTGGCTCGATCGTGATCGTCGTGTCAGAATCTTTGTTCGAGTGTTTGCTCATCAGACGATGATGTTCACCAGTCGAGGTGGTCGTGAGACGATCCGCTGCGGCGTCGCACCGGCCAGCACCGCGCTGATCGCCGCGTCCTCCAGCGCTTCGGTCGTGGCGTCGGCCATCGAGATGTCGGGCGGGACCTCGAGACGAGCCCGAACCTTGCCATTCACTTGTACGACCATCGTGACCTTGGCGCGCTTCACCAGTTCAGGGTCGGCGACGGGCCAGTTCTGGGCGTGCACGCTCCTTTCGCCTGGGTGGCGCTCCTCCCAGATCTCGGCCGTGACGTGCGGCGCCATCGGCGCCAACAGCATCACCAGCACGTCGATTGCCTCGTCGAAGGCCGCTCGCTCGGCCCCGTGATCGCTTCTGGCCCATTTGGAGATCGCGTTGAGTAGCTCCATCAACGCCGCGACCGCGGTGTTGTGGCCCCAGTGCTCGAGGTCGTCGGTGACTTTGGCGATGGTGCGGTGCACCGCCCTCCGGATCTCCTCGTCGCTTTCGTCGATGCCGTCGCGAAACTTGACTTCGTGGTACTGGCTCAGTCGATAGACGCGGTCAAGGAATCGACCGCAACCCTCGATGACCTCTTCCGTTTGGTCGGTCCAGTCCATGTCGTCGGCCGGTGGTCCGGCGAAGAGGTGGAAGAGGCGGAGCCCGTCGGCGCCCACGGTCTCGTAGTACTCCTCGGGCGCGACGAGGTTCCCCTTGGATTTGGACATCTTGGAACCCGAGAGTCGGATCATGCCCTGGGAGAACTGGCGTTTGAACGGCTCGCGCGGAAGTCCTGGTGCGAAACCGATGTCGACCATCGCCTTCACGTAGAAGCGCGCGTAGAGCAGGTGGAGGATCGCGTGCTCGATGCCGCCGATGTACTGATCGACGGGCATCCACTTGGCCGCTTCCGCGGGATCGAACGCCATGTTCGGCGTCCAGGGATCGGTGTAGCGCAAGAAATACCACGATGAGTCACAGAAGGTGTCCATCGTGTCGGCTTCGCGATGGGCCGGTGCGCCACAGACCGGACAGGTCGTGTTGCGGAACTCCTCGTGGGTCGCGAGCGGCGACTGACCGGTCTTGTCCATCGTGACGTCATCCGGCGCGAGGACCGGCAACTGATCATCCGGCACGGGCACGATCCCGCAGTTCGAGCAGTAGATGATCGGAATCGGAGTGCCCCAGAATCGCTGGCGCGAGATCAACCAGTCGCGGAGGCGGTAGTTCACCTTGACGACACCG
>CALGFJ010000011.1 GCA_937881055.1 uncultured Acidimicrobiaceae bacterium
GATCCGGAAGGCGGTTGGCTCGAACTCGAAGACGCGGCGCAATTGCTCGAGGCCTGCGGCGTGCCCGTGCTCGCCACTCGCGCGGCGTCAAGTGCGGAAGAAGCCGTCGCCGTCGCTGAGTCGATCGGTTTCCCCGTTGTGCTCAAGGCGCGATCGGGTTCGCTCGTTCACAAATCGGACGTCGGCGGCGTGGCGTTGTCGCTCAACACTGCTGAGGCGGTCCGCGACGCGTACGTGACGATGTCCACCGGGCTGGGAGAGCAAATGGGCGGCGCCGTGCTTCAGCCGATGACTCCTCCGGGCGTCGAATCAATTGTCGGCTTGGCCGTCGATCCCGACTTCGGTCCGGTCGTGATGGTTGGGCTCGGGGGAGTGATGACCGATTTGCTCGGCGATCACGCCTTCGCCGTTCCGCCGTTCGATCCCGAGACCGCCGAGGCAATGGTCAGTTCGCTTCACGCCGCGGCGTTGCTTGACGGTTACCGCGGTTCGCCGAAGGTCGACCGGGATGGGCTCATCTCTGTCCTCGATCTGATCGCCAAGGTTGCCGAACTGGTTCCGGAGTTGGTGGAACTCGACCTCAACCCCGTCGTGGTCTCAGCCGCCGGCGCGATTGTCGTTGACTGCAAGGCGCGATTGGCACCAAGTCACAACGGACCGGGCCCACTCTTTCGCGCGATGCGTTCGACTGTCCGAAACTGAACGGGCCGCAGTCCGCGGTCGCCTTCGGAACTCGGCGCGACGTACGTCCTCGGAGAGTTCGCACGATCATTCTGACGTAGTCGCACGGTCGGAGGCGTCGCCCAAAGTTCAGGGATACCCTGTCACGAGTAACGCGGCGTCACGCCGAAGTGATTGACGATCAGAAGTGACGCTGCCGCACGTCAACGCCGGATCTGAAAGTCCATCGACGGAGTCGCCAGGTGACTTCCTTAGATCTGTTCGGGAACCATCTCGATCGCGCCACACGGGCATTCACTCACGCAGATTCCACATCCCTTGCAAAAGTCGTAGTTGAACTCGTAGCGATCTGTTCCACCGAGCTTGATGACCGCGTTGTCCGGACACACGCCAAAGCAGTTGTCGCATTCGAAGCAGTTGCCGCACGAGAGACAGCGGCGGGCCTCGAACAGTGCGTTCTCCTCGTTGAGACCGCCGACGATCTCTTCGAAGTTGTTCTGTCGTCGAGCGATCTCGAGTTCCGGGCGACGCGTGCGATCGGCGTCCGAGTAGTACCAGGTATTGAGGTGGTCGTACGCAGCCAGTTCGTGTCGTGGCCCGTCGACCACGTCATGACCGGCCAGGAATGCATCGATGCCGCGCGCCGCGCGCTTGCCGTGCCCGATCGCGATGGTCGCGGTCCGTTCCGACGGCACCGCGTCGCCACCGGCGAAGACGCCACTGTCATTGGCCCTCATCGCCGTTGAGACGCCAACGACGCCGTCGTCAATCTTGATATCGGCCACGTGTTCCAAGAGTGAGAGGTCGCTGTCCTGGCCGAGAGCGAGCACCACGGCGTCCGCGCCGAGTTCTTCGACCTCGCCC
>CALGFJ010000012.1 GCA_937881055.1 uncultured Acidimicrobiaceae bacterium
CCGATGCTGGCCATTGGAGTGATGATTTGGCTCGGCAGCGAGCTGATGTTCTTCTCGGGACTCTTCGCCGCATTATTTACCATTCGCGCCCACCTGGCGTCGTGGCCTCCCGTCGGCACTCACCTCGACGTACTGCAGTCGGGCGTCTTCACCGTCGTCTTGATCGCCTCGTCCTTCACGATGCAGTGGGCCGTGTGGCTCATTGAACATCGCCGCCGCGCCGAAGCGCGACGATGGATCATCGTGACGATGATCATGGGTACTTTGTTCGTGTCCAACCAGGCCTACGAATGGACGCACCTGGCGACGCGTTGGTACACCAACTCATACGGTTCGGTCTTCTTCATCACCACCGGTCTCCACGGCCTCCACGTCATCTTGGGATTGGTCGCGATGGCGTTCTTGCTCTTTCGAATGCGGGGCTCCGAAGGCGACCCCGGTGAGTTGTCCACGTTCCAGGGCGTGAGTTACTACTGGCACTTCGTCGACGTCGTGTGGATCGGGCTGTACTCGGCCCTGTTCTTGTTGAAGTAGGAAATGGCGTGACGTCACCCCTCATCAAACGCTGCTTCGCACTCTCGATCGTCAGTCTCGTCGCTTTGGGACCGGTCGTCCTCTTCGTCGGCGGCGCGCAGGCGTCCTATAAGTTGACGCCGTATCAGACCACGCGCAAGAACGCCGGCACACCGAACTCGACCTTCGTGAAGAAGAACAGCGACGGCGTCATCATCGCGTACGGCAACACCTCGATCACGTATCGCGCCCCATCGTCCGCCTTGGTCACGATTGGCGACGCACTCTTCCAGCAGAACTGCGCGTCGTGCCACGGCGCCGAGGCCAACGGCGTCCCGGCCAACGGCACCACGGGCGCCTTCCCCGACCTCGTGGGTCTCGGACCGGCGACGATCAACTTCTGGATCGACTCCGGACGCATGCCGGCGACGAACCCTCGCTCGATCGAGGCGAACCGCCGCGTACCACGACTCACGCACGACCAAGCGCTCGCGGTGTCGGCGTGGGTGAATTCACTGTCGCCCGGTTTTCCTCTCATTCCCTATCCCCACTTGAAGAACGCGAACGTCGCCGACGGTGCGGCTCTGTTCGCGCTCAACTGCGCGTCGTGTCACACGATCGAGGGTGACGGCGACGCGCTCGCCATGAGCACGTTCTCGCCGTCGCTACGAAAGATCCCTTCGATCGAAGTCGCCGAGGCGATCCGCACTGGCCCCGCCAACATGCCGCGCTTCACCGGCAACCTCAGTGACGCACAGGTCAATGACATCGTGAAGTACGTGACGACCGAGATCCAGCACCCCAACAACCCCGGCGGTTTTGGACTGGGCGGTCTGGGACCGGTCGCGGAAGGATTCGTTGGATTGGCCTTCGGCGTCGGGGTCCTCGCGCTCTTCGGATTCTGGGTGGGGGAGCGCGATGACTGACGAACACCGCACTCCGGTCTCGTTGTCGGGACTCGCCGCGAACGACCCGCGACTGCAGCCGGCCGCGCGCAACCCCGAGTTGGTCGAACGAGTCATCGGCGTCTGTTTCATCGTGGGCACGTTGTGTCTCGCGGGATTCGGTGCGTGCTACTGGATCGACGCGCAGCCGTGGAAGTTAGGCGCCACGCTCGGCGGCGGCCTTTTGTTCCTCGGTATCGGCATCGTCGCCTGGGGGAAGTACCTCATGCCGCGTGGCCCGTTCGTGGAGGAGCGTCACACGCTCGCGAACTCCGAGGCCGATCGAAACGCCCTCGCCGCAGCGATCGTCGAACGTGGCGGCGGTGTGATGCAGCGTCGCAAACTCCTCGGCGGGCTCCTCGGCGGAGGAATGGGCATCTTCGGGATCGTGGCCCTCTTCCCCTTGTTACGCAGCCTCGGGCCGTTGCCGAAGGAAACCCTCCAACACACCGATTGGCGTTCGGGCTCGTACGTCGTCGACCAAACGGGGCGGCGGGTGCAAGTCGGCGACCTCGCCGTGGGCTCGATCGAGACCGTCTTCCCGGAAGGCACCGAGAACTCCGACCGCGGCCAAGCGGTCGACCAGACGGTGCTGATTCGAGTCTCCAATGAGGCTTTCACTACGAAGAAGGGTCGAGAGACCTGGGCGCCGCACGGTTACGTCGCGTATTCCAAGGTCTGCACGCACTTGGGTTGTCCAGTCGGGCTCTACGAACAAGAGCTGCAACTGCTCGTGTGCCCTTGTCACCAATCGATGTTCAACGTCACGAACGGGGCCGTGCCGCAGTTCGGGCCGGCGCCACGACCGCTGCCGCAGTTGCCGCTCTACGTGGACTCCTCGGGTTACCTGCGTAGTCAGAGCGACTACCACGAAGCGGTCGGTCCGGGATTCTGGGAGCGCTCGTGAGCGACGTACTCAACACCCGTCGCGCGAAGAAGCAGGCCCTTGGTCCTTACGGTCGCATTGGCAAGTCCTTGGGCGAACTCGACGACCGCTTGGGTGTCGCGCGCGGCGGGCGCACGTTCATGGACAAGATCTTCCCCGACCACTGGTCGTTCATGCTCGGTGAGATCGCGCTCTATTCGTTCTTGATCTTGATGGTGACGGGCGTCTTCTTGACGCTGTACTTCATCCCGAGTTCCGCCATCGTGACCTATCACGGCAGTTACGCGCCGCTCGTCGGTCAAAAGATGACCGAGGCGTTCGAATCGACGGTCAACCTCTCCTTCGCCGTGCGCGGTGGACTGTTGATGCGACAGATGCACCACTGGGCCTGCGACATATTCGTCGGGGCGATCGTCATCCACATGGCGCGGGTGTTCTTCACCGGCGCTTTCCGCAAGCCCCGCGAGCTCAACTGGATCATTGGTTCGACGCTGTTGATCCTGGCCATCGTGAACGGATTCCTGGGGTACTCGCTGCCGGACGACTTGGTGTCGGGCACCGGTATCCGCATCGCCTACTCGATCATCTTGTCGATTCCGCTGGTCGGTACGTACCTGGCGTTCTGGGTCTTCGGGGGCAACTTCCCGGGCACGTCCATCATTCCGCGTTTCATGATCCTGCACTGTCTGATCGTCCCGCTCATAATCATCGGACTGGTGGGCGCGCATCTCTTCTTGCTCGTGCGCCAAAAGCACACGCAGTTCCCCGGTAAGGGCCGCACGGAGAAGAACGTCGTCGGCTCACCGATGTTCCCGGTCTTCATGGCCAAGACGACGGGCTTCTTGTTCATCGTCGGCGGCATCACGGCGCTGCTGGGCGCCTTCGCCCAGGTCAACCCGATCTGGCAGTTCGGTCCCTACGACGCGGCGCGAATCTCCTACGCCGTCCAACCGGACTGGTACATGGGTTTCCTCGACGGCGCGCTTCGAATATGGCCGTCGTGGTCGTTCCATAGTTGGGGCTACACGATCCCCTTCGAAGTCCTGGTGCCGGCCGTCATCCTGCCCGGTCTGATCTTCAACCTCGTCTTCGTCTGGCCGATGTTGGAGCGTAAGTTTACGAAGGACAACGAGATCCACAACTTGCTCGATCGACCGAGTAACCGACCGACGCGCACGGCTGCCGGCGTCACGATGCTCAGTTTCTTGGGCATGCTGTTCATCGCCAGTTCGACCGACGTGCTCGCGAAGTTCTTCAACATCTCGCTGAACACCGTCCTCCTCTCGTTGCGCTACTTGACGGTGATCGTGCCGATCCTCGCGTTCCCGATCACGTATCGCATCTGTCACGAACTCCAAGCAGTGAAGGGCGGCGGTCGGCGAAAGACCCCGAACGTCGTCACGCGCTCGGTCGAAGGTGAGTACACGGCGACGCCTTCACCGCGCTACGTGGACGACGTGCCGAGTCATCTCGAAGCGACTGAAGTACCGACGTATATCCACGAAGAACCCGATGAGTCGGGTGACAGTGGTGTGCGCGTCGTGGATCGCTAGTCACTTCCGACTTTCCTCGAGAATCGCTCACCGTAGAAACATCGTTCCAGCGAGTGCGCCTCTCGACGGCCCTCACTTTTGGCCCCATTGTGCGGTCCTGGCACGTAAGTCCTCGTCGCGTGGGGTATGCGTAACATGGGCAACGTGGTGAGTTCGAGAGATCCCAACTGGCCGTCCGCTGCGACGTTGCTGTACGATCACCCTCTCGAAGGGCGACGCAACGTCGGGCTGCTCGGTATCTCCACGTACGCCACGTCGGTCACCGAACGCTCGGCGACGAGCACGCCCGCGGCGATACGATCGGCCCTCGAGCGCTACTCCACGTGGTCGTTCACTGAGATGGTCGACCTCGCAGAGTCCGTGGCGCTCGTCGACTTCGGCGACGTCGACGCCCCGGACGCCGAGGGCGGCGCCCAGCGCGTCGCCGAGGCGATGTCGGGATGGGACCCCAGTATCGCGCTGCGACTGATACTCGGCGGCGACAACGCCGCGACGTGGCACGCACTTCGCGCGTTGAGCGGCGGCGAGTACTCCAACTTCGGCCTCGTCACACTCGACGCCCATCTCGATATGCGTGACGGCGTGTCGAATGGTTCGCCGGTGCGACAACTGCTGGAAGAGGGCTTCGACGGGCATCACGTCGTTCTGGTCGGACTCGCCGACTTCTCGAATTCGCCGGCCTACGCGCGGCGCGCCCACGACGCGGGCGTGACCGTGATCTCGCGCGATGTCCTGCACCACGAATCGGTCGAAGAGGCGGCCCGTCGGGCTGTCGCGATCGCCGGCGCCGGAAATCGACACGTCTACGTTGACATTGACATGGACGTCGCGGACCGGATGGCCGTGCCGGCCTGTCCCGCGGCAGCACCGGGCGGACTGAGCGCCGACGAGATGCGTCGATTCGTTCGCGCCGTCTCGGTGCAACACGGCGTGTGCGCCATCGACATCACCGAGATCGACGTCGAACGCGACAGCCCCGATCAGCGCACCGTCCGGCTGGCGGCACTGCTGGTCCTCGAAACGCTCGCGGGCGTGCGCAGGAGACTTCAGTGGCCGTAGACATCGGTGTCGAGCCACTGACTCGTGCGCAACTCATCGCCGTAGCCCGGAACTTCGAGACCGTGACCTTGAGCGACGCGGTGCTGACGCGCCTCGAGCGTCAGCGGGCCGCGATTGACGCACTGGTCGAAAGCGGCACGCCGGTCTACGGTCTGTCGACCGGCTTCGGGTCCCTCGCGACGACGTTCATCTCGCCCGACGAACGACTCGATCTCCAGCGTTCCCTGATCCGCTCGCACGCGGCGGGCGTGGGACCGGAAGTCGAAGATGAAGTCGTGCGCGCGATGATGGTGTCACGGCTCACCAATCTCTGCAGCGGCGTCTCCGGGGTCCGCCCCTCGACCGCACAGGCCTACGCCGCACTCTTGAACGCCGGCATCACGCCCGTCGTCCACGAGTTCGGGTCGCTCGGGTGCTCCGGTGACCTCGCGCCCTTAGCGCACGTCGCGCTCGCGCTGATGGGCGAGGGCGACGTGCGTGATCGCGGGGGACAGCACGTCGCTGCGGCCGAGGCACTGCGTTCGAGCGGCCTTGCGCCGATCGTCCTGGCCGAAAAGGAAGGTCTGGCGCTCATCAACGGCACGGACGGAATGCTCGGGCAGTTGATCCTCGCCATCGACGACGGTGGTGCGTTGATGCAGCTCGTGGACGTCGCGGCCGCGATGTCGATCCAGGCGTTGCGCGGTACCGACCAGGTCTTCCTCGCTGAAATACACGCGCTTCGCCCTCACGCGGGACAGTTGGTGAGCGCGTCCAACCTCATGGCGCTCCTCGCCGACTCGGACATCGTCAGTTCGCACCTGGATGACCCGACGCAAGTGCAAGACGCGTACTCGTTGCGCTGCGCACCCCAGGTTCACGGTGCCGCGCGCGACACCTTCGACTTCGCCACGCGCGTCGCCGATGTCGAACTGGCCTCGAGCATCGACAATCCGTCGGTCCTCGCCGACGGTTCGCTCGTGTCCAACGGGAACTTCCACGGTGCGCCGATTGGCTACGCGCTCGACTTCCTCGCCATCGCGGTCGCGGACGTCGCGTCGATGTGCGAACGTCGAACGGATCGGATGCTCGACGTCTCGCGCAGCTTCGGACTGCCGCCGTTCCTCGCCGACCAGGCCGGGGTTGATTCGGGTCTGATGATTGCGCAGTACGCGCAGGCGGCGCTGGTGTCGGAGATGAAACGGTTGGCGACACCGGCGAGCGTCGACTCGATTCCCTCGTCGGGCATGCAAGAAGACCACGTGTCGATGGGATGGCACGCCGCTCGCAAACTCCGTAAGTCCCTGGACGCCTTCGCCGACGTGATCGCTATCGAGATGCTCACCGCCGCGCGCGCCCTCGCGATTCGTGAGCCGCTCACCCCCTCGCCGGTGACAGCCGCCGTAAGCCGGCGCGTCAACGCCGTCTCCGGTGGGCCGGGACACGACCGTTGGCTCTCGCCCGAGATCGCGGCGGTGGCCGAACTGGTCCGCAGTGGAGAACTGCTGGACATCGCGGTGCGTCACGTGGCACTGTCGTAGGGATGAAGGTCCACTGAGATGGAAGGCGCGCGACCGGTTCGAGCGGCCCGCGGCACGACGTTGTCGACGTTGGGCTGGCCCCAGGAGGGCGCACTTCGCATGCTCCAGAACAACCTCGACCCCGAGGTCGCCGAACGACCCGACGACCTCGTCGTGTACGGCGGGACGGGCCGAGCGGCGCGCGACTGGCGAAGTTTTGACGCTCTGGTTCGCACCCTGCACACGCTCAAGGGTGACGAGACGATGCTGGTCCAATCCGGTCGACCGGTCGGAGTCTTTTCGACCCACGAGTGGGCGCCGCGCGTCTTGATCGCGAACTCGAACCTCGTGGGCGACTGGGCGACATGGCCAGAGTTCCGTCGTCTCGAAGCCCTCGGCCTCACGATGTACGGACAGATGACCGCCGGATCGTGGATCTACATCGGCACGCAGGGAATCCTCCAGGGTACGTACGAGACCTTTTCGGCGGTCGCCGACCGACACTTCGGCGGTTCGCTCAAGGGCACGTTGACCTTGACCGGCGGCTGCGGCGGCATGGGCGGAGCCCAGCCGCT
Source organism: uncultured Acidimicrobiaceae bacterium (assembly GCA_937881055.1). Classification (GTDB taxonomy): domain Bacteria; phylum Actinomycetota; class Acidimicrobiia; order Acidimicrobiales; family RAAP-2; genus RAAP-2. The sequence continues at coordinate 7,030 of CALGFJ010000012.1, forward strand.
CGCGGTGACGATGAATGACGGGGTCTGTCTCTGCGTGGACGTCGACCCGTCGCGCCTGCAACGTCGCGTCGACCAGCGTTACCTCGATGAGTGGACCGCCGACCTTGACGGAGCGGTCGCGCGGGTGGAAGAGGCGAAGCGCAGTGGCGTGGCCTTAAGTGTTGGGCTGGTGGGCAATGCGGCGACGGTGTTCACTGAGCTCTTGCGACGTGGGGTCGAAGTCGACATTGTGACCGACCAGACCTCGGCGCACGATCCGCTCAGTTACCTGCCGGAAGGGATCGATTTGGCCGATTGGCACGACTACGCCGACAAGAAGCCCGAGGAGTTCACCGACCGCGCGCGCCAGTCGATGGCCAAGCAGGTCGAGGCCATGGTCGGCTTCCAAGATCGCGGGGCCGAGGTCTTCGACTACGGGAACTCGATTCGTGGCGAGGCCCAACTCGGTGGCTACGAACGCGCTTTTTCATTTCCCGGATTCGTGCCGGAGTACCTCCGGCCGCTCTTTTGCGAGGGCAAGGGGCCGTTCCGATGGGCGGCGCTCTCGGGTGACCCGAAGGACATCGCGCGGACCGATCAGGCGGTGCTCGATCTATTCCCGGACAACGACGCGCTCCGACGTTGGATCACGAAGGCGCAAGAACGCGTCGCCTTCCAGGGTCTACCCGCGCGAATCTGCTGGCTCGGGTACGGCGAACGCGACAAGGCCGGACTCGCCTTCAACGACCTCGTGACGTCCGGTGAGGTCTCGGCGCCGATCGTCATCGGCCGTGACCACCTCGACAGCGGTTCCGTGGCCTCGCCGTATCGCGAGACGGAGTCCATGCTCGATGGTTCGGACGCCATTGCCGACTGGCCGTTGTTGAACGCGCTGCTCAATACGGCCTCGGGTGCGACGTGGGTCTCGATTCATCACGGCGGTGGTGTCGGCATCGGTCGTTCGATACACGCCGGACAGGTGTGCGTCGCCGACGGCACGGAGCTGTCGGCGCAGAAACTGGCCAAGGTTCTGACGAACGATCCCGGCACGGGCGTCATGCGTCACGTCGACGCCGGCTACGAGATCGCCGAGCACACCGCTGAGGAGCGAGGCGTCCGGATTCCGATGCGCGAGTAGTCGTGGCGACCCGGGTCATCACGAACATCAGTGAACTGACGACGAATGACGCGACCCTCGATGTCGGCGTCATGGGTCGACTACACGACGCCGCTCTAGTGATTGACGACGCCCGGGTTCTCTGGGTTGGACCGAACGCCGACGCGCCCGCCGCCGACGAGATGATCGATGCGCAGCACTCGGCAGTCATCCCCGGCTTCGTCGATTCGCACACGCATCTGGTCTTCGCCGGCGAGCGATCCGAAGAGTTCGAGGCGCGCATGAACGGCGCGCCCTACGACGGAGGAGGCATTGCCACTACGGTCGCGTCGACGCGGGCCGCATCGAGCGACGAACTGCGTCGAACGACCGAGAAGCGTCGACGTGATCTACGTACCGGTGGCGTGACGACGGTCGAGATCAAGTCTGGCTACGCGTTGAATCTCGAAGGTGAATCACGACTCATCGACATCGCGAACGAATTCAGCGACGAAGTGACGTTTCTCGGTGCCCACGTCGTGCCGCCGGAGTACGTCGACGACCGCGAAGGCTACGTGGACCTCGTATGCGGTCCGATGCTCGAATCCTGTGCACCGCGCTCGAAGTGGGCGGACGTCTTCTGTGACCGCGGCGCCTTCGACGTCGATGAGTCCCGGGCGATCCTTACGGCGGCGAAGGCGGCTGGCTTGCAGTTGCGGGTTCACGGGAATCAACTCGGTTCAACCGGCGGCATCGCCCTCGCCGTTGAACTCGATGCCGCGAGCGTCGATCATTGCAACTTTCTCAGTGACCTCGACATCGATCAGTTGTGCGCGTCGCACACCGTCGCGACGCTCCTGCCGGGGGCAGATTTTTCGACCCGAGCCGACTATTCATCGGCGAGACGACTGCGCGACCGCGGCGCGGTCGTCGCTCTGGCGACGGACTGCAACCCCGGCACGTCCTACGTCACGAGCATGCCCTTCGTGCTCGCGATTGCCGTGCGCGACATGCACATGGACGTCGACGACGCCTTGTGGTCGGCCACCCGAGGGGGAGCGGCCGCACTTCGCCGCAGCGACGTTGGTCACCTGGGCGTGGGCGCCAAGGCCGATGTCGTGATCCTGGATGCGCCGCGCGCCGCACATCTCGCGTATCGCCCGGGTGCGTCGATCGTTCGTCAGGTGATTGACGTGCCTGGGAATTGGTCGTCGACGGGCTGGTTTTCTCGCGCTCATGGCCGCATTAACAATGTCTGAGTCCGCACTCATACTTCGACCGATCGCGGAGCACGATTGGGATCGAGTGTTCCAGATCTTCAGTGCGGTGGTGGCCGAAGGCGACACCTACGCCTATCCCGACACTCTCTCGTCCGACGAAGCTCGCGCACTGTGGATCGAGGGACCGCCCGGTGAAACGGTGGTCGCTCTGAGAGACGACGTTCTCGTCGGCACGGCCAAGTTCGGACCCAATCGTCCGGCGCGCGGATCTCACGTGGCGACGGGCAGCTTCATGGTCGCGCCGCACGTCCGCGGGTCCGGCGTGGGACGAGCGATGTGCGACTACGCCATCGCGTGGGCGAGAGCTAAGGGTTACGCCGCGATGCAGTTCAACGCGGTCGTCTCGACGAACGTACAGGCGATCGAGCTGTACCGAAGCCTGGGATTCGTCACGATCGGAACGGTCCCCGAAGCCTTCGAACACGCCACCGAGGGTCGCGTCGGGCTCGACATCATGTACTTGAAACTCTGACGCGGGCGTCGAAGAGACGCGCAGACCTGAGTGCGGCGACGAATCACGAACCCGTAAAGTGGCTCCATGAGCACCCCCCTGGCCCCGTCCGACCTACCCACCACGCTCGGAACTCTGCGCGCGTCGAACTACCGCCCCAAGTCGGTGCGCGAAGAGATTCGCGTCAATCTCGAACAGCGCCTCGCTGACGGGCTACCCCTGACCTCGGACGTTTTGGGTTACGAGGACACCGTGTTGCCGCAACTGGAGACCGCGCTCTTGGCAGGACACGACATCATCCTTCTCGGGGAGCGCGGACAGGCGAAGACCCGCATGATTCGTTCACTCGTCGGACTCCTCGACGAATGGCTGCCGATCGTCGAGGGATCGGAGATCCGCGACGACCCCTTCGCTCCGGTGTCCGCCTACGCCATTGACGTGGTCGACCAGATGGGCGATGACACTCCGGTCGCGTGGGTCCATCGTTCGCAGCGCTTCGCCGAGAAACTGGCGTCGCCCGACACGTCCATGGCCGACCTCATCGGCGAAGTCGACCCCATCAAGGTCGCGGGAGGGTTGTTTCTCGACGACCCGAAGGCCCTCTCCTACGGACTCGTACCCAAGTCCAACCGCGGCATCTTCGCCATGAACGAACTGCCGGACCTCGCCGAACGAATCCAAGTGGGACTGCTCAACGTGCTCGAAGAGCGCGACGTGCAGATCCGTGGCCACCTGGTGCGCCTCGATCTCGACGTGATGGTGGTGGCGACCGCGAACCCCGAGGACTACACCAATCGTGGTCGCCTCATCACGCCCCTGAAGGACCGCTTCGGCTCACAGATTCGCACCCACTACCCGTACGAATTGACGACCGAGATCGCCATCATGCATCAAGAGGCGAAGTTACCCACGTCACCGGTGCCAATCACCATTCCCTGGTTCATCGACGACATCGTCGCGCGCGTCAGCCACGTCGCGCGCAAGAGTCACGTGATCAGCCAGAGCTCGGGCGTGTCGGTGCGACTCTCCATTGCGAATTACGAGATCGTCGTGGCCAACGCGCTGCGCCGGACGCTGCGCACCGGTGATGGAGCGGTGGCGCCGCGCGTGAGTGACCTCAGCGCCATGGTGCAGTCGACCCAGGGCAAGATCGAGTTCGACACGATGGACGACAGCGACTCGGATCAAGTCATCGCGGCCCTGGTGTCACTCGCGGTGCGCCAGTGTTTCGCCGAACACGTGTTGCTGGAAGAAGGCCCGGCGATCGTCGAAGCGTTCAACACCGAGGCGTTGGTGCACACCGGAGATGACCTGCCCGACCGCGACTACCTCACGGTCATGGCCGCCATGCCGGCCCTCGACGCGCCGGCGCGACGTATCGCGGGACCGAGTGCGAACGACGGTGAGCTCGCCTCGGCCGTCGAATTCGTCCTCGAGGGCCTCTACCTGACCAAACGTCTGGCGAAGGACGCGTCGGGCGCGAGGGCGCTGTATCGCTCGAGGAACCGTTAGTGCCCGTTCGCTACGGCTTCCGTCGTTTCGGCGAAGGTGACGACTTCAACGACCTCGACGTCGAAGAGATGTTGCGAATGCTGGCCGATGACTTCATGGAGAATGGTGACCTCGAAGAGGCGATGGACCGGTTGCTGCGCGAGGGCTACACGACGACCGACGGAGAACGCGTCGAGGGACTTCGTGACCTCCTCGAACAGGCGAGGGCGAAGCGTCGTGAACTGGAACAGCAGGCCGACCCGGACGGCGAGATGCAGCGCTACCGCGACTGGCTGGACGACATTGAGAGCACGGAGGACGACGAACTCGACGCCTTGCTCGCCGAGGCCGAGGCGAGTGATGACGAACGGCGAAAGGAGGTCACCCGGGGCCTCGTCGACCAAAAGAAGATGCAACGAGATCTGATGAGTGAGCGGATCGGCGAACGGCTGGGCGAATACCAGGACTACGAGTTCGTCTCCAGCGACGCGCGCGAGCAGTTCGAAGAACTCATGGCCGAATTGGAACGCGACGTCCTCAACACGTACTTCGAGAAGAGCAAGGAGATGATGGGTCGCCCCGACTCCGAAGAGCTGGCCCGCATGCGCGACATGATGGACGCGCTCTCGACGATGATCGAACAAGATCGACGCGGCGAGGAACTCGATCCGACGTTTGGCGACTTCATGGAGCACTTCGGGGACTTCTTTCCCGGTGCCGAGAGTCTCGAGGACGTCGTTCGCATGATGGCCGAACGCGCCGCCGCGGCCGAGGCGATGTTCAACTCTCTGTCGCCCGAGCAACAAGGTGAGTTGCGCTCGATGTTCGCCGGGATGATGGAGAACATGGAGCTCAATTTCTCGCTGAACCGTCTGGTGTCGAACCTGCGAATGGCGACGCCCGACATCGACTGGAATCGCGCGCACCGGATGCGCGGCGACGACGGCTCACCCTTCGCTGACGCGGCGTCGGTGGCCGAGCAGTTGGGCCAGTTGAAGGGCCTCGAGGAGTTCCTCGGTCAGGCCAACGCCGCCCAGGGGCTGCCCGAGGTAGACGTTGAGGCCATTCGTCGCAATCTCGGTGACGACGCCGCACGCCACGTCGTTCGGCTGCAAAAGGCGTTACAGGGACTGAAGGATCAGGGATTCGTGGATCGCCAAGGGCGACAATTGCATTTGACGCCCAAGGGCGTACGACAGATCGGTCAACAGGCGCTGCGCGACCTGTTCGCGCAGCTGCGCGATTCGCCGACGCTCGGTCTGCACCGCGTCGCGAGCGTGTCGCGAGGGGGAGACCGCGAAGAGACCTCGAAGCCGTGGCAGCCCGGTGAACCGTTCGCGTTGAACCTTCCCAAGACCCTGCGCAACGCCGTCCTGCGTCAGGGTCCGGGTACGCCCGTGAAGTTGCACGCCGATGACTTCGAGGTCGAGGAGTTCGAGTCCACGAGGCGCTCGGCGACCGTCTTCGCAATCGACCTCTCGCTCTCGATGGCGATGCGCAGCAATTTGGTCCCGGCGAAGAAGATGGTGTTGGCACTCACCTCGCTGATCCGCTCGAAATTCCCTCGTGACTTCGTGGCCGTCGTCGGGTTCGGTGAGACCGCCCAAGAGCTCAAGATCGAAGACATCCCCGCGCTCACGATCGACTACGCCTACGGCACCAACCTCCAGCACGCCCTGGCCCTCAGTCGTCACCTCATGCGCAACGAGCGTGGCGAGCGTCAGATCGTGGTCGTCACCGACGGCGAACCGACGGCCCACCTGCTCGCCAACGGCGAGCCCTTCTTCGCGTGGCCGCCGGTGCACGAGACCCTGGAAAAGACCATGGCCGAGGTCCTTCGCTGCACGAAGGCGGATATCACGATCAACACCTTCGCCCTCGATATCGAGCGCAGTCAGTTCCCCTTCGTGGAACAGATCGCCAAGGTCAATGGGGGACGGCTTTTCTACACCGACGTCGACGACCTCGGTTCGTACGCGTTGGACGATTTCGTCAAGCACCGTCGCGCCGGCTAGCACGTCGTAATCCCTCTCATCAGGGAAGTACACATTTAGATTTGCTTTTTGTCACGTTTCCCGCCACAATGACATGGTTGTAATTACATCAATGGCGAGCACCATTGGGGGGAAGGAATTAAACGTGGAAATCGTGGAATTGATGAGCGGCATGGAAGATCGTGGTTGGCAGGCACGGGCGAACTGCATGGGCGTCGATCCCGATCTCTTCTTCCCCGAGCGCGGGGCGTCGACTCGCGAAGCCAAAGAGGTCTGCCGCGGCTGCGTCGCGCGCGAGGACTGCCTGGAGTACGCCCTCGACAACGGTGAGAAGTTCGGCATCTGGGGCGGCATGAGCGAACGAGAGCGCCGCCGGCTGCGCCGGGCGCGCGCCATCGAGCGCCGCGCCCAAGCCAGTTGATTCACAGCCGACTCTCGATCGTCTGATCCTCACTCAGCCCGAGTTGGCTCCACCGACTCCGGTCCTCACGGTCGAGCACGGACCGGGGCAGGAGACCTACGAGTTCGGCGCGAACGATCTGGCCGCCTTCGGGTAAGCGCGCCGCCACCTCGTCGTACACGAACGAGGGACCGACGACCATCGGGTCGATCAAATTACAGCTGACTTGCGTGTGCTCTCCGGCACGAAACGCGAGGGACCGTACCTCGGGGCGACGGACCGCTTTGGCGAGGGCGCGCGTCTCGTCCCTCGACACGCCCGAGAGCCAGAGATTCCACGCGATGAGAACCGGTCGCGCGCCCACGGCGACGGCACCGAGCGTCGGCCCTGATGCCGACGGTCCGTAGTCCGGCGCCAAGTCGCCGAAGGCGCGCCGGCGAACATCGGGCAGGGTGCGAAGAACGCCGTCCCGCGGACCGTAGAGGAAGGCCGGGACGTCGAACGTCTCGCCGATCCACCGGGCGGTCGCGTCGCGCAGTTCGATCGCCCGAGACGGTTCATCGGGCGCCAATGCCACGAAGGGGACGACGTCGACGACGCCGAAGCGGGGATGGACGCCTTCGTGGGTACGGAGATCCAGGACCTTGAACGCTTCAGTGATCAGTGCGCGAACATCTCGCTGCAGTCCTTCGGGATCGTCGATAAGCGTGAAGACCGAACGATTGTGGAAGGCGTCGGCGTGTCGGTCGCGCAACGAGTGACCGGCAGCGGCGTCCAGGTCGTCCAAGAGATCGAGGTTGCGACCCTCAGAGATATTGATGACGCACTCGAGCACGCGAGTGGCGTGTTAGGAAGCGTCTGAGTTGAAGACACGCCGACGGCGGCGCTCGCGAAGTATGCGACGACGCTCACGCTCCGAGCAGCCGCCCCAGATGCCGTGGTCAACGTGATTCTCGAGCGCGTACTCGAGGCACTCGCTCGAAACGGGACACGTGGCACAGATTCGTTGCGCGATGATCACGCCGACGCCATCTCGTGGAAAGAAAGTCCCTGCGGGGTACTCGCGGCACTTCCCGTCTGCCATCCATTCGGTACTCATGCTCACCCCCGTCAGCCGGTTCTCTCTCTCACAGTAGCGACACTTTGTGTGACGAACTGATAACGAAAGGTCTATTTGTTCACAAGCCGACGGTTACCAGACTCCTCACAGACGGTTGTAAGCCCTTTCAAAGACAAGGCTCCGAAGAACGCTCCATATCCAGTAACTAGAATGGGCTCTCGCAACAGTCGCAACGCCAAAGGAGCACCGTGAGCCAGGTCCCAACCCCGGAGACCACTGAAGTCGTCGACCCGGTCGGTCACGTCCAGGTCATCTATCTCGGACCCGTGGCGCCCCACTGGGAGTGCCGGATGGTCTTCGGTGACGAAGAGCAGATCCAGGCGTTTGTCGATCGCGTCGACGCCCGGCTGCGTTTCCTGCCCCCGCACGACCCCCAGTTCCGACGTAACCGCGAACGCGTGAATCGTGACGCCGAACGTGAGAACCTGCTCGTCGAGTGGAACCTCGGGTACGACGAAGAGTCCTAGGCCAGCGGCGAGTTCGTCACGCGTTGGTACCACGCGTTCGGATCGAGAATTTCAGCCGCACTCGGCAACCCGTCGACGCGCAGTAGCGCGTCGAACACCCGCAGGCCGTAGTCCTTGGTGAGCGTGTCGACGAAGGTCGCTGCCTGATCGTGGTGCTCGCCCTGGGTTGAGATGCCAAAGAGCGCGGCCGCGGCGTCCTCGCCGCGCGCGTCAGTTCGTCGGTGACGCCGGTAGGCCTCGACGAGCGCCGGGCGCGGTCCGAGAATCGCGGAAGTGATCTGGTGGGCGGCGGCGTCGAAGAAGGCCAGGAGAACGCTGGCGGCGGCATTGATGGCTCGAGTGGCGTCGGTCTCCTCCGGCAACTCGATGCCGTCCAGCAGTGACTCGGGGTTCTCCATGAAGCCCGCGATGTCCTCGGGATTGATCATCGACTGCAGTCGGGAGAGGAGGTCGCCCTGAGCCTTCGTGGACTCGCGAACCGAGTCGATCAACAGTGCGCGCAGGGCGTCGCCTGTTCCTGGCTGGGTCAAGACGAGTGAGGCGAGGAACTCTTGGGCGAGGGCGAAGACGTAAACCTCGTCGCGTTCGAGCGACCACGCTTCGGCGAAACTCGCGAGGTTGTTGACTACGATCTGGCGTTCTGCGTCCGTGCGCGGTAGCGGCAGGGCGGCGAGCGACCAGGCGCGCTCGGAGAAGTGACCGGCGACCGAACCCATCTGGAAGCCCGAGAAGAGCGGACCGAGCGTGGCGGCCATCTGGGCCATCATCTGGTTGTCACCGAGGTCCAGGCTGTCGCCGATTGTCGAGGTACTCGCGACCATCGGTTCCATCAGCGGGCGCCACTGCGCGAGTGCCGCGATGGTGAGGGCGGACCGGTTGACGGCGACGACCGACGCGCCGATCGAAACGCCGAGCAACGAATCGACGTGACGCGCGACGAGCGGCGCGAGTTCCTCGAGTCGCTGGCGTTCGATCGGGAGGGGATTGGGGTCGCTGTCCTCACCGCGCGCGATGTTCAGCGCGAGTTGGGTCGCGGTCGTGAACCAGGCGTCAGGTCCCTGCTGACCCAGCAGGGAGAAGATGTCGCCGAACATGCCGCCGAACGGATTGTTATCACTCATATCGACAATTTAGAGCGCGCACGCGAGTGTCATGACGGCGTGGTGAACGGTGGCGTCACGCACGAAGGTGACGTGGGCCACGCTGAAGGCGGGCGTCAAGTACAGGGCCGTGTCGAGTGCGTCGAAAGTGTCTATTTGCTTGCCGTTCAGCGCCGTGACGACGTCGCCCTTCTTCAATTGCCACTGCGCGGGGCTTTTCGGGATGACGCGCGACACCGTCACGCCTCCACCCTGGGCCGTGAGGCCGACGATGCCGAGACTCGCGTGACACCCTCGGCCCGTCGCCACGATGTAGGCGATGCGCGCGACGAACTGCGCGGAGTACCAGAGATGGTCAGTGGAGAGCACCGCGACGACTTGGCCGCTCTGGTTGATCGCGATGGCGTCGACGAAACTGTTGAGATTGGCGTCGGACTTGGTCGATAGATAACTGATGACCCCGGTCGCGTCGCTCTTGGGGTCGCCGAGAATCGTGTTCGCCCACGCGTACTGGGGCGACGTCGTCGAACTCCTCAAAATGGGCGACACCGCGACGACCCATTTGCTGGCCGGGAGCGCAGCGAAGCTCAGCGCGCGAACGTGGCGGCCGAGGCGAACGATCGAGAAACCCATCACCTGGTCACGTCCGACCCAATGGACCGGGAAGTTGACGTCGCCCGGCGTAGAACCCGTGATGAGCGCGTTGGCGGGAATCTGCGTGGTGGTGACCGCGAGGTTGTGGGGAAGCACCATCGCGGCCACGACGTCAACGTGGCCCGGTGTCGAGATCGAGAGGTCCACCGTGTCGGCGGCGGCGGTGCGTGCGTTCGACGGGAGTTGGCTGAGGGACGTAGCGAGGTGCGGCGTCGCCGGGGGATTGCTGGATTGGGTGAGGTAGAGGCCGGCCGATCCCACGATCAGGGCGACCGCCATCAACGTCGCTACGGCGCGGGCCGCGGGCGACTTAATTGGCCAGATTTGGTGGGTGCGGAGCTTCTCAAAACTCGGTAATTCACTCGGGTGAACCCACTCCCGCTCACCCCTCGGAGGGGGTGTCGCGTGCGCGCGTCGACGACGCCACCAATTCGCTCGTCCCCGACTCTCCACTCATTGAAGGCTAGTTACCAGGGTCCTCTGGTTGGGGTCGGCCTAGCATCGTTAACCATGGCAACGGACGTCGCGCTCGATATAGGGACTTCGAACACACGACTCGCGACCACCGAACGAGGCATCATCTTCGACGAACCCACGATGGTCGCGATCGACACCAACTCCGGTCGCGTCGTCGAGGTCGGCCACGGGGCCCTCGACGTCGTCGCCCGAACGCCTCGCCACGTCGTCGTCTTTCGACCGCTCGCCCAGGGCGCCACCGTCGATTTTGACGTGACCTCACGTCTCATTGCGGGTCTGTTCGAGCGCGCGGGCGTGTCCAAGATGAGTCGAGCTCGGGTCGTGATGAGCGTGCCCTCGCTCGCGACGTCAATCGAGCGGCGCGCCCTGCGACAAGCGGCCATTCAGGCGGGTGCGCGCGAAGCGACGCTGATCGAAGCGCCCATCGCGGCG
>CALGFJ010000013.1 GCA_937881055.1 uncultured Acidimicrobiaceae bacterium
CCGCGAGCTTCGGCGCCGACGATTTTGTCGGCGCCACGGTGTCGCTCACGAATCCTGGCACCCTCGGCACGGTGCAATCGGTGCCGCGACTCATGGCGGGCCAAGGTGCGATCTTCGGCGTCGGCGCGCTTGGGTGGCCGGCGGGCTTCGAGTCCGCTGATCCGCGAGCACTCGCCGAACTCGGCGTAGGCAAGGTGTTGACGCTCACGTCAACGTACGACCATCGGATAATCCAGGGGGCCGAGTCCGGTCTGTTCTTGAAATATGTCGCAGAGTGTCTCACCGGGCAGCACGATTTCTACGACGAGATATTCGCGTCACTCGGCATTCCGTACGAACCGGCGCGTTGGGCAACCGATCGAAACCCTTCAACCAGTGAAGGCGACACCGAGCGCATCTTGAAACAGATTCGCGTGCAAGAGCTCATCAACATGTACCGGGTCCGCGGACATCTCAACGCCCACCTCGATCCGCTGCACAGCGAGCCACCGGCCCTGCATTCCGAGCTCGATATCGCGAACTACGGACTCACGATGTGGGACCTGCAGCGCTCCTTCGTCGTCGACGGACTCGCCGGCCGCACTGAGGCGACCCTGGAGGAGATCCTGTCGATCTTGCGCGAGGCGTACTGTCGCACGACGGGCATCGAGTACGGCCACATCATGGATCCCGAGCAGAAGAAATGGATCCAGCAACGGGTGGAGGGGGTCAGTTCGACGATGAGCGTCGAAGACCAGCACCGCGTCCTGGAGGCGCTGAACGAGGCCGAGGTCTTCGAGCGCTTCTTGCACACGCGTTACGTCGGTCAGAAGCGCTTCGGTCTCGAGGGTGGGGAATCGACCATCGTGGCACTGCGCACGATCCTCGACGTCGCCGCCGACGACGGAACCAAAGAAGCCGTCATCGCCATGGCGCACCGCGGGCGCCTGAACGTCCTGGCAAACGTGGTCGGCAAGTCGTACAACGACATCTTCTCGGAGTTCGAGGGGAACCTGGATCCCGAGAGCGTGCAGGGGAGCGGTGACGTCAAATATCACAAGGGTGCTCGAGGCGAGTTCAAGAACCCTCGCGGCGCAACGATCGACGTCTCGATGGCGTCCAATCCGTCGCACCTCGAAGCCGTGTCGCCCGTCGTCGAAGGTATCGTGCGCGCCAAACAGGACCTGGTCTTGCGACCGAACGACGGCACCAATGTCGCGTCGGTACCCGAGAAGTATCCGTACCTCGCCATCCTGATTCACGGTGACGCCGCCTTCGCCGGTCAAGGTGTGGTCGCCGAAACACTGAACATGAGCCAGCTCTCGGGGTACCACATCGGTGGCGCGATTCACATTGTGATCAACAACCAGGTCGGATTCACGACCGCCCCGGACTCGGCCCGATCAAGTTTCTACCCGACCGACGTCGCCAAGATGATCCAGGCGCCGATCTTCCACGTGAACGGCGACGACCCCGAGGCGTGCATGCGCGCCGCGCGCTTGGCGTACGACTATCGCCGGACGTTCAACCGCGACGTCGTGCTCGACATCGTGTGTTACCGACGCTTTGGTCACAATGAGGGCGACGACCCGAGTTACACCCAACCGCAGATGTACAAGATCATCGACCAGATGCGCTCGGTTCGAAAGATCTACACCGAGACGTTGGTGCGTCGTGGTGACATCTCCATCGACGAAGCCGAGGCGGCACTGAATGACTTCAACGAACGTCTGCAGAGCGTGCTGGACGAGGTCCGAACGGTCCCGGTCCCGGAACTTCGCGGGGTGCCGGTCGCCGAGGTGCCCGTCGACGCCCCCGCCCCCGAGACGGGCGTCGATCGAGACACACTGATGGAGATCGCCCGAGCGACCATGACGGCGCCCGAGGGCTTCACGATTCATCCCAAGCTCGAGCGCCAATTCTCCCAGCGCGCCGCGCTGCTCGACCAGGGTGACATCGACTGGTCGTTGGGCGAGGCGTTGGCCATCGGTTCACTCGTGAAGGGCGGCGCGAACGTGCGCTTGATCGGGCAGGATTCGCGTCGCGGCACGTTCTCGCAACGTCACGCCGCCTTGATCGACTACGACAACGGCCGCCAGTACATCCCGCTGGCGAACCTCGACTCAAAGGGGTTCTTCACCGTCCGCGACTCCTTCTTGAGCGAGTACGCGGCGCTCGGATTCGAATACGGCTACTCCGTCGAAGCGCAGAACACGCTGGTCGCCTGGGAGGCGCAGTTCGGCGACTTCATGAACGGCGCCGAAATTATCATCGACAACTTCCTCGTGGCCGCGGAGGACAAGTGGGGCCAACTCGCCAGTTTGGTGATGCTCTTGCCCCACGGGTATGAAGGACAGGGCCCCGAGCACTCGAGCGGCCGCTTGGAGCGATTCCTGACCCTGAGCGCTCGCAACAACATCCGCGTAGCCCAACCCACGACGTCGTCGCAGTATTTCCATCTGCTTCGCTCACAAGTACTTCGTTCGCGTCCGACGCCACTCATCGTCTTCACGCCGAAGTCGATGCTGCGCGCCCCCCAGACGCGTTCGCCGTTGATCGAGTTCGAACAGGGAGCATTCCGGAGTGTCATCGATGACGACGTGGTCGACGCGTCGCTCGTCACGCGCGCGATCCTCGCCTCCGGGAAGATCGCGCACGAGGTGAACGGTCGTCGAAACGAGAACGGGATCCAGACGGTGGCGATCATCCGCGTTGAGCAGCTGTACCCGTGGCCGCGGGCCGCGATCGATGAGGCCCTCTCGCGCTATCCGAACCTTCACGAAATCTTCTGGCTCCAGGAGGAACCGGAGAACATGGGTGCGTGGCCCTTCGTGCACCTCCAGATGCATTCGCAGTTCCGCGGCATGAGCGTCGGCCACGTGGCGCGCGCGGAGTCCGCGAGTCCGGCGACCGGTAGCAGTCTCATTCACAGCGCCGAACAGGCCGACCTCGTGACGCGAGCGTTCGAATGAGTCCCGTTCGAGCATCGAGACTTCGCGTCGTGGTCGACGGTTCGAATTTTGCGACCGAGGGTCGCGTCACGCCGAGCCTCGCGCAGTTGGACCAAGCGGTCCGAGCATTCCTCGAAGAGCACCCGAACGCGGAAATGATCGTGGTCGCCGACGCCAGTTTCGAGCATCGCGTGGCGCCGAACGAACGCGCGCACTTCAAGGGTGCCGAGCTCGCCGGCGAGATCGTGACGCCGCCGGCCGGGGCCATTGGTCGCGGTGACGCGTTCATCTTGAAGATCGCCGATCGCATCAAGGGCGTGGTGTTGAGCAATGACTCGTTCCAGGAATTTCACGATGAGTATCCCTGGCTCTTCGACGAAGGGCGACTCATCGGGGGCAAGCCCGTGAAGGGTGTGGGCTGGGTCTTCACGCCGCGACTACCGGTGCGAAACACGAAGACGTCGCGACCCGTGAAGAAGCTTTCGGTGACGCTGTCCGACGGAGCGAAGCCGTCGATCGGTACGACGCTCACGCCCGTAAAGGCGACGAAGGCGAAGAAGGTTCCGGTCAAGGCTGCCAAGGTGCCGAGCAAGGCCAAGAAAACGCTCAAGGTCGACTCGGCCGAGAAGAAGACCGTCAAGGCGGTGAAGAGATCGCCGGTGAAAGTCGCGAAGGCACCTCCGAAGCCGAAGAAGGCCGTGAAGTCGTTGCCGGTGCTGGAGTCACCACCACCGGCGGTCGCCCTTCGACGGGGTCGTCATCCCGTCAACCCCGAGGCGGACTTCGCACTCTTTCGCAGTGCGCACCGGATTGGGTCGCGCGTCGAAGGAGAGGTGACGGCGTTCACCTCACACGGTGCCGTCATCAAGGCCGCACTGAAGAGCGGACAGTTGATCGAGTGCTACGCGCCGACGACGTCGCTCGGAGACCCGGCCCCGGCTCGAGCACGTGACGTTCTCAAACGTGGGGATCGCCGGACCTTTCGACTCGTCGCCGTCGACGCCGAGCGCCGGATCGCGGAATTGGCTCTCCAATGAGCGAACTCTCGATGAATCCCAGTGACTGGCTTCCGCATCGCCCGCCGTTCCTATTGCTGGACGAGATGCTCACCATCGAACCAGGGGAGCGCGCCAGCGGACTCTGGACGCTGAGGGGCGACGAGTGGTTCTTTCCCGGTCACTTCCCCGGTCGACCGACGACGCCCGGCGTGCTGTTGCTCGAGTCGCTGGCCCAATGTGGCGGCGTGGCGGTGCTCGCCGATCCGAAGTACTCGGGTCGGCTGCCACTGTTCGGCGGTGTCGAGCACGCGAGATTCCGCCGTCAGGTCGTGCCCGGTGACGTCGTGCTGCTGGAGTGCGAGATGACACACCTCTCGGCTCGAGGCGGCAAAGGGCATGGTCGCGCGAGCGTCGAGGGCACGCTCGCGGCGGAGGCCGATTTGCTGTTCATCCTGGCGGACGCGTCGTGAAGGTTGCGACCTGGAACGTCAATTCCTTGACGGCACGTTACGGACGCGTCGAGGTGTGGCTCGCCACCCGCAGTCCCGACGTCGTCCTCATCCAAGAGACCAAACAGAACGACACGAAATTCCCGGCGAAGGAACTCGCCGACCTCGGATACGAAAGCGCCCACTACGGCCAGGGTCAGTGGAATGGCGTCGCGATCCTCTCCAAGATCGGTATCGAAGACGTCGTGCGCGGGTTCGGCGACGATGATCCCGAGGCACGCGTGATCGCCGCCACGTGCGGCGGGCTGCGCGTCGTGTCGTGCTACGTGCCCAACGGCCGAGCGCTCGACAACCCGCACTACGTGTACAAACTCCAATGGCTCGAGAAGTTACGCGACATGGTCGCGGCGCGCGACCCGGGTCAGTCGATCGTCGTCGGCGGAGATTTCAACGTGACGCCGACCGACCTGGACTGCTACGACCCGTCGCTCTTCGTGGGGGCCACGCACGTGAGCGAGCCGGAGCGTGCGGCGTTGCGCGCCCTCGAGGCGACGGGGCTGACCGATCTCACGAGAGCGCTCCACCCCGACGAACCGAGTTACTCGTGGTGGGACTATCGCAACGGTTCGTTCCATCGAGGCTGGGGACTTCGCATCGACCTCCTCTTCGTTGACGCGGCGCTCCTGGCCAAGGCGTCAGCCAGTTACGTGGACCGCGACGAGCGCAAGGGCGAGAAGCCTTCGGACCACGCGCCGGTCGTCGGAGAGTTCGCGCTCTAGATCAATCTCTTGGGCAGTACCGCTTCGATGAACATCGGACCGGGCGTGGCGTAGGAGCGGCGCAGGGCTTCGACCAGTTCCTCGGCCGTGGTAACGCGCACGCTGGGCACGCCCTGAGCACTCGCGAGGGCGCAGAGATCAAGCGTGGGATCGTCGATATCGAGCAACCGCTGGCCCGCCGAACCCTCACCGATCGCTCCGACGCGCTGACGCTCGAAGTTGAGTATGGCGTAACTGCGATTCGAGAGACCGACGACCGTGACGTCGAGACTTTCGCGCGCCATCGTCCAGAGGGCCTGCAGCGTGTACATCATCGATCCGTCGGCCTCGAGGGCGAGCACGCGCCGCCCCGATCCAACCGCGGCGCCCAGCGCGAGCGGGAGCCCCATGCCGATGGCGCCTCCGGTCAGGGTCATCCACGAGTGGCGGGGCGCGAATCGAGTGGCGCCGTAGAAGTGCACACCGGCGGTGTTGGACTCGTCACTGACGACACAATCGTCGGGGAGCGTGGCGGCGATCGCCGCGGCCAAGGACTGCGTCGTCAGTTCGCCCGACGGTGCGTCGGCAACGTCTCCGACCGCGGCGGGGATCCGTGCCGGGCCCAACGCGTCGGCCAGGACCGTGAGCGCGCTCAAGGTGTCCGTACCGGGCGCTCCGATATCGATGAGATCGCAGGTCGGCGCGCGCAGTGCGCTGGGCACGTTCGGATAGGCGAAGAACGACACGGGATCACGGGCGCCGAGTACCACCAGGGCATCAATGTCCTGCAGTTGCGCCGCCGCGAACTCCGGGACGTAGATGAGCCGTTCCGGACTCGCGATGCCCACGCCGCGTTCCATGATCGCCGGGAAGGTCTCGACGAGGAACTTCGACGAGGAGGCGACGGCGATTCGCTCGGCGAGATTCAGTTGCTCGGCGTCCAGGGTCGCGCCACCGACCAAGATTGCGGTGCGCTTGGATCGTAGGGCGTCGATGGCCCGGACGAGTTCGTGTTCGCTCGGTGCGATGAGTGGCGGGCGCGACACGACGGGCCATTTCGCGGGTCGTGTCGTCAACTCGTTCCACGAGACGTCGGCGGGGAGGATCAACGTGGCGACCTGACTGGGCGGTCCGTAGGCGGCGTGAATGGCGTCGGCCACGTCCGACGCGACGTGGTCGCTGTCCGTCGATGTGCGAATCCAGCCATCGAGTGCCGAGGCGAGCGCGCGGATGTCACTCTGAAGGGGCGCGTTGAAGGCCCCGTGATACGTCGCATGGTCACCAATGATGTTGAGGAGTGGGACGTGCGCCCGTCGAGCGTTGTGCAGGTTGGCCCAGCCGTTGGCGAGACCCGGACCGAGGTGCAACAACGTGGCGGCCGGACGTCGCGTGACGCGCGCGTAGCCGTCCGCCGCGCCGGTCGCGACGCCCTCGAAGAGACACAAGATGGCGTGAACGGCGCGAATGTCATCGAGTCCGGCGACGAAGTGCATCTCCGAGGTACCGGGGTTGGCGAAGCACGTCGTGACCCCGTTGGCTTCGAGCGTGGCGAGCAACGCGTGCGCACCGTTCACTGGCGTCATGGCGGGCGCGTCGACGCGCGACGACGAAGGGTTAGTCAAAGAGTTCGGGGTCGGTCTTTGCGATGTCGTCCCACAATGGCTGGAACGAGAACCATCCGGCCAGCGGGAAGCCGGTCTGTTCGCGGGTGTAGCGCGCGTCGTCGGCGTTCACGTGCAGCGGGGTGCCCGCCGCTTCGGCGAGCAACTGCGCCTGGCACGTGCGCTCCATCGTGATGAACCACCACGCCGCCTCGTCGACCGACTGACCGACCGTGAAGAGTCCGTGGTTCTGATGGATGGCAGCCTTCTTGTCGCCCAGACCCTTGGCGAGAATACGACCGCTCTCCTCGTCGAGCACGATGCGCCCGCCACCTTCGGAGACGAGGACGTGGTCTTCGAAGAAGACGCAGGCGTCTTGGGTGATCGGGTCCAACTCTCGACCGAGTGAGGAAAAGGCCTTGCCGTAGACCGAGTGGGCGTGCGCCGCGGCGATGACGTCGGGCCGCGCGGCGTGCACGGCCGCGTGGATCACGAACGCCGCGCGATTGACGGGGCGTTTTCCTTCGACGACCTGTCCCTCGTGATTGACGAGGATCAAGTCCGAGACTCGGATGTGGCGAAAGTTCATGCCGAAGGGATTGACCCAGAAGTGATCGAGCAACTCGGGGTCTCGAGCCGTGATGTGTCCTGCGACGCCTTCAGAAAAGCCCAACTTGCCGAAGATCCGAAGTGCGCCGGCAAGACGCTCCTTGCGGTGTCGTCGTTCCGCGTCGATCGTCGAGAAGGTCGGCGGAACGTTGAAGACCAGTTGCGTCTGGTTGTCGGTGAAGCGATTCACTACGTCCGTCACGTGCCACCTCCGAATGGTCCCTCGAGCGAACTATACCGCCCGCCTTTTATCGCAAAGTCCTTGGTTGGTCGAGCGGGGAAAGTGCTTCGGACGATTCCAGCTCCGCGCGAATTGCCGCTAGGCGCGCCCGTCGCGCTTCGCCTGTCAGTGGTGCGTTGCGCGCTTCGATCGCGGCGATGGCCGTTTCTATCGCTGCGAGGAACCTCGACGGAGCGCGGTCGGGGTAGCGGGGATCGTTGCGACCGCGGCTCCACGTGATGAGTACCGAGTCCTCGGCGCGACTGATCGCCACGTAGGCGAGGCGTTGTTCCTCGGCGAGCTCGGCAACGGTAGTCGCGTTGTAGTTGGGCAGTTGACCCTCGGCCCACCCGACGGCCGCCACGTGCTTGAACTCCAGACCCTTCGCGCGGTGGATCGTCGAAAGCGCGACGGCGTCGTTCTGTTCGTCGTCCGCTCGTCGCGCCGAAGTGTCAGCGGCCACGAAGAGGTCGGACGCCGGAGAGTGCTCCGGACCCCGGCGTTCATTTGGAATGCCGGCCGCGTCGAGGTAACCGGCCACGACTTCGAGCTGCGCGTTGGTGCGAGCAAGGACCGCCATCGAACGCCACGTCGTTCCCGGTTGATGGTTGGCCGAGAGCCACGTCGCCACGTGCTGCGCCTCTTCGGCGTCGGTGTTGTACGCACGCACCATGGGCACGTCGCCGTCGTCCTTGGCCGGCACGATGCCCGCGGCGCCGTCCTCGAGCAACGTGCTCGCCACCTCGATGATGTGCGCGGTGGAACGATGATTGCGCGTGAGGTCGAGCACCACGGTGTCGGGCCACGTGCGGACGATCTCGGTGAGCAAATGAGGGTTGGCGCCGTTGAAGCCGTAGATCGATTGGTTCGGGTCACCGACGCAAAACAGATCCGGGTCGTCGCCCGCCATCTGGCGTAGCAATAAAAACTGCAGCGGATTCATGTCCTGGGCCTCGTCGACGTAGAGCGACTTGGTGTGGTGTCGAAACGAGGCCATTACATTCGGCTCATTCGTCAAGAGACTGATCGCCTCGGACAGCAAGAGGTCGAAGTCGAGTACGCCACGCGAGCGACAGAGTCCGACGTAGCGGTCGAGTACCTCGGCGAACTGCGACGGCGGTAGGGGCGCTTCGCGACGCAGCTTGCGTACGCTCTTCGCGTACGACGCACCACTGAAACCCTGGGAGAGCGCCCAACCGATCTCTTGTTCGACGCGAGGTAGTTGCCACTCCTCGAGTTTCAAGTCACCACTCTCTCGCAACTGAATCGCCAGGGCGGCGACCAAACGTCGTCGGCTCGGTTCGAGCGTGAGGGCCTTCAGGTGTTGGTCCTCGCGGTACTGCGTCACGATGTTGAGGGCCATTTTGTGGAACGTGCCCGCGCGCACGTCGCGGATCCCGGCGCGAAAGAGGCGTCTTCGAAGTTCGTCGCCGGCCTTGCGCGTGAAGGTCATCGCCAGTACTTGGTCGGCGGCGACTTCTTCGTCGGCGATGCGGCGCTGAATGCGAAGTCCCAGGACGTGGGTCTTGCCGGAACCGGCGGTTGCTCGCACCAGGAGGCGTCGTGACGGCGACATGACGGCCTCACGCTGTTCGGGCGTGAGCCCGACGAGTAACGCTCTCGTGAAGGTCGTCTCATCCATGGTCACTATGACGCTACCGGGATGGCGTGACTTGATCGGAGGCGCGGCATCAGGTCTGTAGCCTGAAGTAGTGCTGCGTGCCTACGGCGACGGAACCCTTTTCGGTGAGCCTTACGGCACTGGTCCGGTACAGGTGGTGTGGCTCCACGGATGGGCACGCCGAGGTCAGGATTTCGCCGTGGCGGCGAAGGCGTTGTCCGAGCGCGGCGTGGCCTCGGTCGCCCTGGACCTTCCGGGGTTCGGTGCCTCGCCGCCGCCGGCGGTGGCGGGCGGTGCACGCCACTACGCCGAACTGGTGCTTCCGGCGATCCGCGAAATGGGCGACGGACCGTTCGTGCTGGTCGGGCACTCCTTCGGTGGGACCGTGGCGTGCGTGTTGGCGGCCAATCACCCGGATCTGGTGCGCGCCCTGGTACTGACGGGCGCGCCGTTGCTTCGCAGTCCGTCCTCAAAATCGTCACCGTTGGCCTTCCGCGTGACGCGGTGGTTTCACGCCCACGGACTGGCAAGCGACGCCCGTGTCGAAGCGGCCCGACAGAAATACGGCTCGAGTGATTATCGCCGGGCCAACGGTGTCTTGCGTGACGTCCTCGTGATGAGCGTCAACGAGAGCTACGAAGAGGAGCTTAGGAAAATCGACGTTCCGGTAACGTTGCTCTGGGGTGAAGAGGACCGGGAAGTCCCGGTCGACGTCGCTCGTCGGGCCAGCGCGCTCCTCACCACGACGCACACGATTCAGTCCTTACAGGGCGTTGGTCACCTCGTGCCGAGTGACGCGCCGGGTGAACTCGCGAACGTGGTCGGAGCGCTGTTCTAGTGCACGTCGTCCTCGATGTCATCTTCGTACTCGGGCTGAGTGCCGCCTTCGGCGCTCAGATGCTGCGTTGGCTCCGCGTGTTGCAGCGTGAGCATTACGAGGCGAGCGCGTTGGCGCGCTTCGTCGGCCGATGGTCCTCCCCACAAGTCGCGGCGGTGCCGAGGTCAAAGGTCCGTCTCGAGCAGGCCTCCGTGACGGTGCGAACAGCACCTCGCGACGACTTTGAAGGGGCGTCGCGTTTCGAGCAGGACCGACTACGACCGAAGGCACAACGCGGTGTGCGCCGGCCGTTCACGTTGACGCACGTACTGATCTTCGCTTTCGTCGTGGCCCTCTTGGTGAAAAATGAGTACGCGCCCGTCGTCGTCGCCGTGATCTATGGACTCTTCACTCCCTGGGGTCTCTCGATCAAGGGCCGCACGGGTCCCCTGGAATGGACTCGTCGAGCGACCACCACCGCGGCCGTCGCCACCGTGGTGTCGGTGGGGATCGCGTGCATCGGACTCGTCTCGAATCGGCCGTGGCTCCCGGCTGCGGTCGTGGTGTGGGCCGTCCCCGTCATTCTGGATCTCACGACCCGGGCCCTGAAGCCCTACGAGGAACACCGGTCGAAGGCGTTCGTCGACCAAGCCGTGGCGCGACTGAACCGTGTTCATCCGCGTGTCGTCGCCATCACGGGTTCGTACGGAAAGACATCGACAAAGAATCACCTCGCTCAGATCATGGGCGATGACGGCATCGTCGTCACGCCGCGCAGCTTCAACAATCGCGCCGGTCTCTCGCGGGCCATCAACGAGAACCTCGCCGACGGCACTCGGGTCTTCGTCGCCGAGATGGGGACCTACGGCCCCGGCGAGATTCGTTCGCTCTGTTCGTGGTGCGTGCCTGAGATCGCCGTGGTGACGGCACTCGGTCCGGTCCACTTGGAGCGCATGAAGCGCCTCGACGTCATCGAAGCCGCCAAATACGAGATTACCGAGCGCGCCAATGTGGTGATCGTGAATACCGACGATCACGTGCTCGCGCGTTGGCCCCAGAAACTCACGGCGGCCGGCAAGCGCGTTCGGACCGCCGGTTCGACGAACGAATCGGCGTCGGTGCGCGTCGGCGTCGACGGACTGAACTGGAGCGTCAGCGTCGACGGCGCGGTCATCGGTGTGGGTCCGGCGATTGTTGGCGTCCAGGCGACCAATTTGGCGTGCGCGATCGCGGTCGCCCTCGAACTGGGCGTTCGTACTGATGAACTGCTCGATCGGCTCCGTCGCGTCGAGGCCGTGGAGAATCGCTCGAACGTGGTCACGGCCGCCTCGGGCGTCGAAGTCATCGACGACACCTTCAACGCCAATCCGGCGAGCGCGGCGTCTGCGTTGAAGCTGCTGTCGTCCTTGCACTTGTCCGGTCGACGCGTGGTCGTCACGCCGGGACTGATTGAACTGGGCCGTGAGCAGTACGGCGAGAATCTCGCTCTGGCGCGAAAGATTGCGTTCATCGAGGCCGAACTCGTCATCGTCAATCGCACCAACGCCGTGCCACTCTCGATTGGATTTACGGGCCCGGTGCGCCGTTTCAACACTCGCGACGAAGCGGTCACGTGGGTCCGATCGGCGCTCGTAGCGGGTGACGGCGTGTTGTACCTTAACGACCTGCCCGACCACTACCCTTGATGCTCACATGACTTGGCTACGAGAAAACCGGTGACCGTCGGCGTGTTGTTCGGCGGGCCAACACCCGAGCACGACATCTCGATTCTGACCGGGCTCCTCGCCCTCCACGAACTCGAGCGCTCGAAGGGCGATGTCCAGGGCATCTACTGGACGAAGACCGGTGCGTTCTACGCTGTCCCGCGCGGCGTGGAGGCCGAAGCGTTCTTGGGTGGCCTCCCGAAGGGATCGAGTGAACTCACTTTGCGCTTGGGCGACGCGGGCGGGTTTTTCGCGAACGCGCGCATGGGCAAGGATCGTTCGATCGATCTCGAGGCCGTCGTGCTCGCCACGCATGGCGGTCCCGGCGAAGACGGTTCATTACAGGCGGCACTCGATCTCTCGGGCGTGAACTACTCCGGTCCGACCGTCGCCGGTGCGGCCCTCGGCATGGACAAGTGGTCGTTCGGCGCCGTCATGGTCGCTAACGGTATCCCCACGTTGCCGCGCGTGTTGCTCGACGCCGCGACGACGTCCCTACCGTTCGACGGACCGTACATTTTGAAGCCGCGATTCGGCGGATCCTCGATCGGCATCGACGTCGTCGCCGATGTGGCGACGGCGACGGCGCGGCTTTCGTCGAATCCCCACTTCGCTCTGGGCTGCGTCGTCGAGCCGTACCGTTCGGACCTCTCCGACCTGCAGATCGCCGTGCGCACCTACCCGACGCTGGACCTCTCGGCGATCGAACGACCCTTGCGACGCGACGAGGACGCCGAGATCCTGGACTACCGCGACAAATACGTCGGCGGCGAAGGAATGGTCTCGGCGCCGCGCGAACTGCCGGCCGTGATGCCGGAAGGGCAAGCCGACGCGGTCCGGCTCTACACAACCAGAATCGCCGAAGTGGCGTCCGTGCGCGGCGTGGCCCGCATCGACTTCCTCGCCAGTAACGACGAGTTGTTCGTGAATGAGATCAATACGATTCCCGGTTCACTCTCGAAGCACCTCTTTATCGATCCGCCGCTCGCGTTCGCCCAATTACTCGCTGACCTGATTACCGAAGCGCTTCAACGCCCTGCTCATCGCTACAGTGCGGCTGGCGCCGACGGGCTCGTTTTGCGCAAGGCCACGTCCATCGCGTCCAAACTCGCGTAAGCGTGGGTCGCGCCCTCGTCTCTTACAAGACGTCGCTGCAGTAATCGATGAACAGACTCTGAAGTAACCTTCTCGCCATAAACGACGCGCGCTCAGTCCCAGGGCGGGGCGAGCTGCACGTAGTTGCCGTCGGGATCTTCAACCGTCGCCAACAAGAAATCTCGATCGGCCTCGGGTTTGTACGGCTCGGCCACCACTTTCACACCAAGACCCACCAGTGTCGCGAACGCTTCGTTCACGTCGGCCACTTCAATCGAGATCATAATTCGTTGCGGCGTTGCGCTCTTACCGTGCACTTCACTGTGCGCGCCGAGCATCAACGTCGCGTTCTCACCCCAGCCGTACCACGAACCATCTTGAAAACCGGGTTCGCCGAGCACGCTCGTATAGAACGCGCCGAGGGCGTGCGGGTCTTCCGAACCAATCATTACGCCACTGAATTTCATGTTTTCTCCTGGCTTCAATTGAGATGATTACCATTCGTCGAGGTCAATCTCCTAGAAGGTAGCGCACGATCACGCAGGTCGTGTCAAGAACGTCGCGGTTCCCGAGATCGATCTCATTCCCGGTTCGCTCTCCACGCACCTCTTCATCGATCCGTCGCCCGCGTTCGCCCAGCTACTCGGTGACCTGATTGGTGAATCCATTCAGCGACCAACTCATCGTTACGGCGCGGGTGGTGCCGACGGCCTCGTGTTGCGAAGGGCCACGTCCGTCGCGGTCGAACTCGCGTAAGCGAGGTACGCGCGCGCTCGCCTCTAACAAGACGTCGCTGTAGGGATCGATCAGAAGACCCTGCTGAAGGGCCCAGAAGGCCATTTCGTAGCGGCTGTTCGCGAGGGCGTCGTGGTGCAGCGCGAGGGCGGCCCATTCGCCGTCGCGCGAGAGTCGCGCGCCGAATCCCTCCGCGAGGAACCACTCAAAGCCGCGGAGCGCGCTCGCGAGTGGTTCGCCCTTCACCATCGCGAGCGCCTGGTGCACGAGAGGGGCGGCGTCGGCGTTGGCGAGCTGGCGAGCTCGCGAGATTAGATTCGTGAAGACTTCGACGTCGCTCGTGATGCCGTGCGTGACGTAGAGGCCTGACGAGGTGACCGCGTGCAGGCGGGGGCCCCCTCCGTCGGCTCCGGCACTCCGCCGAACGACGCTCGCAGTATTGGCGAGCGTTCGCAGTGACGCGTCCACGTCGGCGTGCGTCAGGACGCGCGTTCGTAAACGCTCACCGGTGATGGGCTCGTGGCGGTGCATCGCCAGATACGCGAGCATCTCCACCCCGCGACGTCGCAGCGTTGGCGTTAACGGTTCGCTCAGGCCGACGATCCGGGGTTCGGCCCGCAACAGCTCGACGCGAACGCCGCCGTCGCGGGCCTGAGGGGCGACCGTTGACCATGATGACGTCGCCGTCGCGCGCGGTCGCTCGCTATAGGGCGACAAGGTGATGGAACAAGCGAGCACATCGTCGTCGAGTTCGTCGCGATCCCCGAGGTAGACGACGAGCGAGTTGTGGACACTGCGTGTCGCGAGGGCTCGTAGCAACTCGAGTTCGTTGTCCGCGTACACGAGTCGTCCGCGATGCAACGCGACCGCCGCGTCGACCACGTCGGCGCTGCTCCACGTCGGGAGGATCGCCAAGACGCCC
The DNA here is from genome assembly GCA_937881055.1 of uncultured Acidimicrobiaceae bacterium. Taxonomy (GTDB): domain Bacteria; phylum Actinomycetota; class Acidimicrobiia; order Acidimicrobiales; family RAAP-2; genus RAAP-2. The sequence goes on from CALGFJ010000013.1 coordinate 14,459, forward strand.
CCTTCGCGAGCGAAGCTGACGAGCGTGCCGAAGGGCGTTGGTTCGAGAGCGCAGGCGACGTACGCGTCCGTGGACTCGATCGACGCGTTCGACGCCTCGATCGAGTTGGGCACGTCCACGACGCCGTCGCGACGCCCGCCGATCATGTGGCGAAGTTGGTTCACGAGTTCGGGGTTCGAGGCGCGCAGCAGTTCAATGGACTCGTCGACGTCGTACTTGATTTCGACGAATTGATGCTGTCGCATCAAGTCGCTTCGCCGCTTCGCCATGAGGGCGAGGGGCATGATGCCCGCGCCGGACGACCACGGGAGCGGAAGACGCGTCGGTAGCTTGACGGGATCGTGGCGTGACGGCGACAACGATTGCGAACTCTCGACGGTCGTATGGGGAGCGGATGCGCTCAGTGCGGCAGCGCCCGCGGACGAAGGGAGGAGGAATGACAACAACGCGATCAGCGCCCCGGCGAGCCATGCACTTCCGCCACTGCCGGCGTCGATGCCGCGATGGAGTCGCCATACGTCGCGCACGACTTGACAGAGAAAGACCAGCCAGAACAGGGCGAGGGCGATGAGCAGCGCGCGCACCAGCGTGCCATCGTTCTGACGCAGTGTGCGGTGCCATTTGGTGACAACGACGTACGGCAAAAGCACGAAATACATCGCCAGGGCGGTGCCCTGGAGCGGGGCGACGACGCGCTTTAAGAGACTGGGGTAAGTTGCCACGTCAGCGACGTCTCGGCCGAGGTGGAAGCGATCTCCAGTTGACAGCTCTGGTTCGAACCCACGACGATCTGGCTGGCGACCGGACTCGCGTCGCCCCCGCAGCTGAGTGATTGGTCGGTTGACGCGCTCGCTGCCAGCGTCCACGTTCCCGGCCCGAGTAGGGGAACGTCCACGGATTCGAATCCCGGGCCGAGCGCTCCGGAGAGCTCGCCGCTCAGCGCGCTCGCGTTCGATATCGGCGCGACACGCTTGACGCTCGTCGTGGTCACGTTGGAGAAGTTGGTGACGACTAACCACGTAGTCACCGTCGTCTTGGCGGCCACCTTCACTTTGGCTGACGGCGGCGTCGTCGCCAGACTCGTCGTTGTCGTGTTCGGCACTTGAGTGCTCACCGGTGACGTCGAAGAGGGTGGGGGCGACGAAACCTCTGGGGCGCGCGGCGCGGACGGGGAGGTCAGGGTGAAGACGAGAATAAGCAGCAGGAGTGGGCTCGACCACATCAAAAGATGAGCGCTCTTCAGCGAAAAGGGTGAGCGCGGCATTGTTTTCGAAGGGTAGTGGTGAAGTCTTCAAATAGCGATTCGACATCTCGAGACCCGTGTTTCATTCAAATTAGGAAGCGCACAGCGAAGTGCTGCAGCTCTTTCTGCAACGTCGCGGGCGCCGAACGGTCCTGCGCGGCGACCTCGCGCAAGGAACGGCCCTCGTAGACGCGGGCGTAGGTGATTCGCGCGATCCGGTCGTACTGGCTACCGCGGAAACTGTGCAAACGCGCGAGCAACGGCGACGCCTCAATCGCCGGTTCGTCGTGCTGATCGAAGTTCGAGACCGCGCGCCTCGCCGCCTTCTCCTTGAGGAGCCATCGGCGCAGGCGACCACGAATCGCCGAGAGCACGTCCGGCGCCGCGTACTGGCGCGATTGTCCGGCCCAGTCCTTCAAGAGCTCGCTGGCGAGACCGAGAGCCACGCCAACCGTCTCACTCGGGTCTTCGACGATGCCGTCACCGAAGCGCAATTGGCGACAGACGCTCACGATGCCCGGTATCAAGGTCTGGAGTAGCGCGCGATGGATCTCGGGATCACCCGCCTCTTCGAGGAGCGCGCGCACGATCTCGGCGCGCTCGAGCACGTTTCGCCCGCTGTGCGCTTCGAGGAGCTTCACGACGTCGTACAGGTCACGTACGCCGCCGAGGTCCAGGTCCTCGTGGCGTTTGGCGAGGGTCGTCATCGCGGTCCGAGATTGCGGCGAGTGGCCCACGTAGATCCACTCGTATCGCATCTGATTCAAGAGGTCGTTCTTCAGTGTCATGGCGACCAGTACAGGTCCGCGGACGCATCGCGGCGCCCCTCGCTGGGCACCACGGCGCAGTACGTTTCTCACACCGCTCATGATGTACCGAGCCACGCACACGACAGCGCACATAGCCGAGACGTAGGCTGCACGGATGGACATTGAATCCTTTTACGAGCAAAACGAGGCGCGTCGCGAGAGCGCGGAGTTCGAGTTTGGCGGCGAGTGGACTGACCCCTCGGACAACGAATACGAACTCTCGTGGGTCGAGGCCACCGGTGAGCTCTATCTCATGATCGAGCCGGACGCCCAGATCACCGAAGACGCCTTCGGCGACTTCATCGTGCACCCAGAGATCGTCACGGACCTGACGGTCGTCATCATTGGCAAGTCCCCGTCACTGGCGGCCCTCGAAGACACATTGTTCGGCTGGGAAGACGCAATGCTCGAACCGAACTCGCTCGTCTGGCTCCACCAACGCTTCCCGACGACGAAGGACTAGATATACGGCGACGACGAGTCGGCGACCTTACACAGACGCGTCAACGACGGCACCAGGTCCTTCAAGGGCACGCGCTCTGACTCGTTGATCGTGGTCATCAGGGCGTTCCAACTGCCGTCGAGGGACGTGGCGTCAGCGGCCGCCGGCGTCGCCTTCAGCAGCTCGCTCATGGCTCGACCTTCCAGTCGTGAGCGCTGGGGGGCCGACAGACTGGTCGCTTCACTCCGCGTCTGAAGTTCGATGGCCCGTTTCACCAACACGCACGACGCGCGCGCGTCGGTGACCGCGCCACTCGTGCCGCACGCACTCAAGACGACACCCATGAGGGCCAGTACGGCGAGGGGACGGAAGACTCGAACTAGCCGAGCCACGAGTCGGCAGCCTGCAACAAGAAGTCGCTGACACTGCGCCCACGTTCGAAGATGTCGCAGAGGGGATCCTCACCTTTGGCGACTTGACTCAGTGAGATGGCGCGACGCGCGACAATGGAGATCCGGCGTTCGCTGCTCTCGGTGGGCGAGGCGAACACGTCGGTCGCCGTGACTTCCAGTGGCATCTCCAAACCCCCGATGGGTGCGAGGTCAATGGCGAGGCGCAAGAGGTCGGGTCCGTGAGGCATTGGCGGCAGACTCCAGGTCAGGACCAACGGAAAATGGAACTCGTCCGGTGGATCGACCTCGTCGGGAAGACCCAGCACCGCGTCTTCGAAGGCGAGCAAGGTTCTCGGATCGACGTCGAGTTCGATGTGCAGGTCCACGGGTCCGCCGCAACCGTCTTCGGGATGGAGGTCGACCTCCCAGGCTTGGCGAAGCGAGTAGGTCTCCACGAAATGCCGTTCGTCGTGGACGTGGAACCCGTGCGTCACCGCATGGTCCTTAAGGTCTGCGACGAAACCAGCGACGTCAATTGCGGCCATTACGCATCAGGTTAGCCCCCACGACAAGTACCGTGGCAGCGTGAATAACTCGCATTTGACGTCACTGCGTGACTGCGCGCAAGAGATTGGCGAAGCCGTCAAGGCTTATCGGGGCCGAGGACTCTCGGGGGATCGAGCGACGCAGTATCACCTCGACGTCGCGGCCGACGACGTCGCACGTCGGGTACTGGTTGGCGCCGGCTATCGAGTGATGAGCGAAGAGTCCGGTGTCACGGGTGAGGGAGCATTCACGGTCGTCGTTGATCCAATCGACGGGTCGACGAACTGTGACCGCGGCATTCCGTTCTACTCGACGAGTCTCGCCGTCGTGCGCGACCGAGAGCTGGTCGCCGCGTTGGTGATGAATCAGGCGACGGGCACGGTCTTCGAGGCGGAGAAGGGGAGTGGTGCACGTCGTGACGGCGAACCCATCGCCCCCAGTGGACAGACGGACATAGCCCAGGCGATCGTGGGTACGTCGGGTTATCCATCGCACAGTCTCGGCTGGTCCCAGAATCGGTCGTTGGGAGCGGCGAGTTTAGAGATATGTCTTGTCGCGGACGGATCTCTCGACGTATACGGCGTGGCCCAGCATTCGGGACTCAACGTGTGGGATTACCTCGCCGGTTTGCTGATCGTCCGAGAGGCCGGCGCCTCGGACGCCGACTATCACGGCGAGGAACTTGTCACTACCGACGACGTCCTTCGACATCCCGTCTTCGCCGGTTCGCAAGAACTACTGACGTTCATGCTGGACGCGGGGACCATCTAGGCTTTTTGCTCTCGGGCGCTTAGCTCAGTTGGTTAGAGCAGCTGATTTACACTCAGCAGGTCGGGGGTTCGAGTCCCTCAGCGCCCAC
>CALGFJ010000014.1 GCA_937881055.1 uncultured Acidimicrobiaceae bacterium
CCACAATTACACGTTCACCGCTCAGTGGTTCCAGATCAAGCACCACGCGCCGCCAGCTTTCAGCCTTCTCGACGCGACCCCTTACATCAATAAGGCGGTGCAGGCGGCGCGCCAGGCGAAGGTGGCGATCGTCTTCGTCGGGAACTTCGACTCCGAGGGCGTGGACAACCCGACCCTGGATCTTCCGGGTGACGCCAACGCACTTATCTCGGCGGTCGCGGCGGCGAACCCGCACACGATCGTCGTCCTCAATACCGGTGGCGCGGTCGTCATGCCGTGGATCAACAAGGTCGCGGGCGTCGTCGAGGGGTGGTACCCGGGGCAGGAGGACGGATCGGCCATCGCGAGCGTTCTCACCGGTGCGGTCAATCCCTCAGGACGACTTCCGATTACGTTCCCGGTGAGCACCTCAAAGATGCCCGCCACCAGTGACTCGTCATTCCCCGGCGTCAGGTTGGCCGTCAACTTCGGTACCGGACTCGACATCGGTTACCGGTGGTACCAGGCGAACAAGGTCCAACCCCTCTTCAGTTTCGGCTACGGGCAGAGTTACACGACGTTCAAGTTGTCCCACGCCACTCTCACGAAGACCGCGTCCGGCGTGACGGTGCGCTTGAGCGTCACGAACACCGGGTCGCGAGCGGGCGTCGACGTCGTTCAGGCGTACGTGGCGTATCCCGTCTCAACCGGTGAGCCGCCCGAGCAACTACGTGGCTTTCAGCGAGTTGAACTCAATCCATCAGCTTCGAAGAAGATTGTGATCGTGATACCTTCTTCGGCGTTCCAGATCTACCGAAACGCGTCGTTGAAGATCGTCTCCGGCCAATACCGCGTCGACGTGGGCCAATCGTCAGCCGACCTTAGGATCCACCTAGGCGTCAAAATGTGACATGGACTCTTCGGGCACGAGGTACGCAAGTGACCAGTCGACTGGGCTGGTGATGACTTGCAAACCGCGAATGACTTCGTCGCGGCGCGCCGAACCATGTTCGCGCGTTCCACACCCTCAGTAGTCGGCGAAGGATGAGTGCGAGGAGGACGCTCAAGCAGTGGGCCTGTACGATAGGAGCGTCTCGTTGCCATTTCTTCACCCGATCGAATGATTGGATCAAGATTGGAGCCAACGGTCGAAGCTCCCGTAGCTCAGGGGATAGAGCATCGGTTTCCTAAACCGTGAGCGCAGGTTCGAATCCTGCCGGGGGCACTCGGTGAGACCTTTTGTAGGTTCGAGGTCTTGGTCATTCCACCAAGGCCAGCCAGCGTTCTTCGGCGGCGTTCAACTCCGTTATCAGTTGGGCCAACTCCGAACCAAGTCTCGACTGCTCGGCGTGGTCGGTCGAAGCCAGGAGCTTCTGCGTGATCATCGTTCGACGTCGCTCGAGACGCGTCATGTCTTTTTCGGCGTCTCGAATCTGGCGTCCGTTCGGAAGGTTTGATGCCGTGGCGGACGACTTAATTCCTGAGGATGATGGCGCACTGGTGAGGCCATTGGTCGATCGCTCGATCCATGCATCGATACCGCCAGGAACTTCGACGATTGTTCCGTCAATTTGTACTTCGACCAGTCGGTCGGTCGTACGACTGAGGAACGTGCGATCGTGCGAGACAACCACCAGTGTTCCAGGCCACTGACTCAAGAACTCCTCAACAAGTCGAATGGTCTCGAGGTCGAGGTCGTTGGTTGGTTCGTCGAGGAACAGGACGTTCGGACGCACTGAGAGGGCCAAAAGCAACTGCAGTCGCCTCCGCTCGCCGCCCGAGAGGTCCTTGGCTTTCGTCATTGGCAGAGCCCCAGTGAACCAAAACCGCTTCATGAGCGCGACGTCGTCGGGTGAACCGGGAATACCTCGTGGCCCGGCGACGAGTTCTTGGACCGTCGCTTCCAGATCGAAATCACCACCACTCTGTTCGAGATGCGAAGCCACGACGGTGGGTCCGCGTTTCACTGTTCCCTTCGATGGTGAGAGGAGTTGGGCGAGCAGGTTGATGAACGTCGACTTACCTGAACCGTTGGGACCGACGACGCCGACGCGCTCTCCGGGGCCGAGGTCAAGGTTGACGTCGTGAAGGATTGGCTCGTTACCTTCGTAGGCGAAGGAGACGTGATGTGCCTTGATCACCGTGTTGCCGAGCCTCGGGACGTTGGTAACGAGGTCGAGTGTCCCGACTCGCGCGGCGGCTTGCGGTCGAGACGCCAAGAGGCGTTTCGCGGCGTCGAGTCGAGCTTGGGGCTTTGTGGCGCGAGCTTTGACGCCTCGGCGAAGCCACGCCAACTCAG
>CALGFJ010000015.1 GCA_937881055.1 uncultured Acidimicrobiaceae bacterium
AATGTCGTTGACGAACGAGTGAGGCATTCAACGTTGCTCAGAGCGGAGGGAGTGGGATTTGAACCCACGGTGGGCAAGCCCACGCCGGTTTTCAAGACCGGTACATTCGGCCGCTCTGTCATCCCTCCGGGGACGACTCTAGTTGACCACTACTTCTTCTTGTGAAGGCGGTGACGTGCTGCGACGTCGAGTACCGCTTTGCGCAGTCGCACCGACTGGGGCGTGACTTCGACGGCCTCGTCGTCGGCGATGAATTCGAGCGCCTGCTCCAATGAGAAGATCGTGGGTGGCGCGATTCGCTCCGTGTTGTCGCTGCCCGACGCGCGCATGTTCGTGAGCTTCTTCTCTTTCGTGGGATTCACGTTCATCTCGTCCGAGCGTGAGTTCTCGCCAACGATCATCCCCTCGTAGACCTCGACACCGGGGCCCACGAACAGCACGCCGCGCTGTTCGAGGTCGAGCAGGGCGTTCCCCGTCGTGTCACCACGTCGGTCGGCGACGAGCACGCCGTTCTGTCGCAGTCGGATGTCGCCGAACCACGGGGCGTAGCCGTCGAAGTTCGAATGCATGATGCCCGAGCCGCGGGTCTCGGTCATGAACTCGGTGCGAATGCCAACCAGTCCTCGCGCCGGAATGCGCCACTCGAGGCGGACCCAGCCGGTGCCGTGGTTGACCATGTCGGTCATCGTGCCCTTGCGCGTGGCGAGCAGCGTGGTCACGTTGCCCACGAACTCCTCGGGCACGTCGATCGTGACGTGCTCGACCGGTTCGTGCAGTTTGCCGTTGACGGTCTTCGTGACGACCTGGGGCTTGCCGACGGTGAGCTCGAATCCTTCGCGACGCATGGTCTCGATGAGGACGGCCAGTTGCAGCTCGCCGCGACCCTGGACCTCCCAGGAGTCGGGACGCTCGGTGTTGAGCACGCGAAGCGCGACGTTGCCCACGAGTTCACGGTCCAGTCGGTCCTTCACCATTCGTGCGGTGAGCAACCTGCCTTCGGTCCCGGCGAGGGGGGAGGTGTTGATGCCGATGGTCATCGACAAGCTCGGCTCGTCCACGTGCAGCGGTTCGAGCGCGATCGGGTCGTCCGGATCGGCGAGGGTCTCGCCGATCGTGATGTCCTCAAAGCCGGCGACGGCGACGATGTCGCCGGGGCCCGCGCTCTGGGCGGGGATCCGCTCGAGCGCTTCGGTGATGAAGAGCTCGGTGATCTTCGCGTAGTCGATCGTGCCATCGATGCGACACCACGCCACGCGTTGGCCGCGTTCGAGGTTGCCGTTGATCACTCGACAGAGCGCCAGTCGTCCCAGGTACGGCGAGGCGTCGAGGTTGCAGACCAGCGCCTGGAGGCCGTGACCCTCTTCGTACTCGGGGGCCGGGACGAAGTCGGCGATGGTTTGGAAGAGCGGCGTGAGGTCGCCGGACGTGTCGTTGACGTCGAGCGAGGCCCAGCCCTGACGAGCGCTCGCGTAGAGGATCGGGAAGGAGATCTGGTGCTCGTCGGCGTCCAGGTCGAGGAAGAGGTTCTCCACTTCTTCGACGACCTCTTTGATCCGCGCGTCGGGGCGGTCGACCTTGTTGATGACGAGGACGACGGGCAGGCGCTTCTCCAGCGTCTTTCGCAGGACGAACCGGGTTTGGGGTAGGGGGCCTTCGGCGGCGTCGACCAACAAGATAACGGCGTCGACCATGGCCAGGCCCCGCTCGACCTCCCCGCCAAAGTCGGCGTGACCAGGTGTGTCGATGATGTTGATCGTGAGGTCGTGCCACTTCACCGCAGTGTTCTTGGCGAGGATGGTGATGCCCTTCTCGCGCTCGAGGTCGCCCGAGTCCATGACCCGGTCCGTCAGCTCCTCGTGGGCCGTGAATGAACCGGTTTGGCGCAGCATTTTGTCCACCAGGGTGGTTTTTCCGTGGTCCACGTGCGCAATAATCGCGATATTTCTAAGGGAAGTTCTCAAGGTCATGACCCATCAAGGCTACTCGGAAGGCCCTTGATTCAGAACTCACGCCGCTATGACGTTCCCTCGTCGTCGCTGCGCCACGGCGGTATGCACCAAATCACGTGCGCCGCTTCGCAGGTCGGTCATGGTGCCATCCACCGAGAGACAGACCCCGGCCTCGGGCCAGAGTCCGATGAAGCGTGCGGGCGCGACGCCGTCGTGGTCGGCCAAGGCCTCGATAGTGAGGTCGGCGCGCAACCCCGGCCCGGCGCTCTTGCCGGGCGATCCACTTCGGACCCGCAGCACGATCCGTGAATCGTCGTTTCGTACCACGAGGTCTCGACGCGCGCGAAGGGTGGTGCGGGCCGTGGCGACGTCGTAGTACGCATCGCTGGTGGGGATGGTCCACGGCGTCTCGAGCCACTGCGCGATCTCGTGGAGTTGGGTGGCCCAGTTCACGGCCTCGGCCGTCACCACACCGATGACCGGATGCGGCGCCGACGCCAACCAGTGCGACAGTGAGCCACTTCGGCTGTAGCCCGATACGGCGCGCAGCATCTGGTCACCCAGCTCGTCGCGTACGGCGTCACGAATCGAGAGTGGCTGTAACGCCATCCGGCGAAGCGAGGCGTTGCCGAGCGCTCGTCTCGCCGTGCTGGGAGACCAACGGAACTCGTCGCCGCTTCGCCCGGCGCGCTCCACGCTCCAGGCGTCGAGGCGCCGATGCCCGGGCACACTCACGGCACGAAATCGTGTTGACAATGACGAACGGTGCGCGTCATTCAACCGCGTCGGTTCAATCGGTGAACCGGCGATCAAGTGATTGAGTTCGTCTTTGGTGAGGCGTCGATGCAAGAGCGTCATCGCGCCGTCCATTGGTCGCGAACGCACGCGAGGACGTCGTCGACACTTCGTGCGAGCAACTCGTAGTCGACGTCACGGATCCAGATCTCGCCGGTCGCGCTCGAGAACGCGCAGGTTCGAAGCGGCATCACTGAGGACCGCAGCGTCTGCATCAGTGCGTGGTAGCGCATCGAACGTTCGGCACCCTCGCCGAGTGGGGAGGTCGTGACGTCGAAGAGGGCGATTGACGCCACTTCACTCGTGGGGGTGCCGATCATGAGGTCAATCGCGTCGCGCAGCACGACGTTGCCCCCGGAGAGTCGTTGAATCGAACGAACACAACTACGCGGCATCCAGCGCGCCGGGATCTCTCCGAGCGCGCGCGTCAACGTGACGTAGTGGGCGTCAAGGTCGGTGGCGAGGCGCGCGCGCTCGTCGTCATCGAGTCGATCGAGTTGTCCGATGAGCTCGTTCGAACCAACCTCCGCGCGCCAGGCCGTTAGCGCGTCGTCGAAGGGGTGCTCGATTGACATCCCCACGCTCAAGAGTCGTAAGAGTTGAACGATCAGGACGCCGCGGATCCGACCGATTGACGACATTGCGAGATCGGTGGTGGCGAAACGCTGTTGCAGCGACGACGTTCGAATGACGAGTGGCGGATCGAGACGCTGCGCTCCGATGACCTCATAGATCCCGTCTTCGAGGAGCGAACGGAGCCCGCTGGCGCTCGCGATGTCGATCAACGGACGGTTCGAACGATCGCCGCGCAACGCCTCCACCACACTGGATGGCGCGGAGTCGAGGACGATGGTCATACGTCAAGTTTTGCGTGTCAGTGTGACACGTCGTAGCGTGACGACGTGTTCATCGCGGTCTTCTCGGTCTTCATTGCGGCGACGCTCGTGCTCGTCGTATTGACGATGCGCTGGGCGATACGGCGCGACCGCGAACGACGCGCCGCGCAAGCACCCGGCGAGAAAAAGCCGTAGGGCTTACTTCCCCTGGAGCTCTTTCAGGGCGCGGTCGATGTCCGCGATAGCGCGCTCGATTACGGAGAGTCGCGCGGCGAGGGCTTCGTCGACGAGGGTTTGGACTCGATCGTCAACTCGCTCGTCGACTCGACGGTCGATCTGCTCACGGAGCCGAGAGTCGAGAGAGTCGACGAGCGGTTGGGTCAAATGCTTGAGTCGGTTGCGCAGGTCTTGGACTTTCTCACCGAAGGCGTCGTTCGAGTCACTCGACTGCTTCGATTCGTTGCCTTCTTCGGCGTCTGAAGTATCGGTGTCGTCGCTCATGGGACCAGACTACGGCGTGGTCGGCGCGCAATACACGCCGGCGTTGAACTGCAACGTGTTGAACTGACCCGACCAGGGCGGGTTCAAGAGCGTGGCCTCTTCCGAGGCGAGCGTGGAGGTCGGCGTGCACGTGGCACTGAAGGAGATATAGCCGCGAATGTTCGAACCAGTGGCGCCGCCGATGGGAATCGGTCCACCATTGCCGAAGGCGACGGCGACGAAGACCGGCATCGACTGAGTGACGAGGTTGTAGTTGCGATACTCCGACTGTGAGGCGTACACCCCGGCGTTGAGCGTCGGATCCACCGACGCGATGCCGCTCGCCCAGCCGTTCAACATGGCGCTCCAATACGTCGCGTAACGAGCGAGCGTTCCGCTCGATGATCCGCCCGGCGCGTCCAGGCCGGAGTGATTGTTGGGGTATCCCTCCGGGTCGAAGATGACCCAGTCGGGCTTGAGACCGACGCCCAGCGAACGGTACTGATCGATCTGCGAGGCGACCCACGCACCGGCGGCGAATCCGTGGTTGTAGTACGACGTCGTCGTTTGCGGTTCAGACGCCAATGGGCCACTCACGGTCCAAAAGGAGAGCCAGGTGACGCGCTTATGGGAGTTGTAGATGCTCTGACCCATCAAGAAGTCCGGTGAGGTCGCCACACTCTTGGTGGACGTGAATCCGACCCAGGGCGCGCTCTGCGTGCCGAGTCCGCCCGTTTCACTTACGATCGGCCAGCCGTCGCTGATGGCCTGGCTCCATTTCGACGACGGAATTGCGTAGACACCGACGCCCTGGGGTGGTGGAGAGTTGACACCTGCGGCGTACAGCGTCAACGTCGTGCCGATCTGGATGCCGGTGACCGCGCCTCCGACAGTTCGCGCGGCGCTGCCTCCGGTCGCCGAGACATCGGTCACGTTCCACGTTGGGGACCCCGGCGTGTTCGTGAATGAGAAGAGGTCGCCCCAGTTGGCGGCCTGACCGTCGATAGTGATCTGCGTGGGCGTCGCGCTCACGAAGATCGATCCGCTGAGCGGCGGTGCGCCGCTCGCGGCACCGGTCACGTTCTGCGCCGACCACACGGGGGCACTCACGATGGTGGTCGTCGGTCCATTCGGAACTGAGGTGATCGGTGAACTGAAGAGTTCGACGCTGCCGTTACTGGAGAGGGCCGCGATGTCGATGACGGACGCGTTGTAGGCCATGGCGAGGGCTCCCGCAACCTCGGGTGCCTCGGTCAACGTGGACACGTCAAGCACGGACCAGGCGCTGAGCGTTGGGCCAGTGGCGGAATAGACGAGTAGATCACCGACGTTGGATGTGGTCACGAACGTGGGGACCGGTCCGGGAATGACGATCGGATCGCTCGCCACGGCCACGCTCGATTTGGGCAG
>CALGFJ010000016.1 GCA_937881055.1 uncultured Acidimicrobiaceae bacterium
GGGTATCCGTCGAAATTCGAAGCGCTGCGACCAAGGAAAAACAATTTTTAAGTCGCCAGAAACGCAAGGATTTGTTTGGTTATTGCCTTTTGTAACTACAAACTTCATATATAATTTGCTCCAGCCGGGCGAAATATCTTCAAACGGTTCATTATCGGGTGGTTCCGAGTGTCGGCGAACCCACTAACTATAAGGGAGTATGAATATGATTTCGACCTACCAACGGCTTAAGCGCCAGAGGGATGCTGGAGAGATCGATGGTTTCACCTTGATCGAGCTCCTCATCGTCATCGTTGTTCTCGGTATCTTGGCCGCGGTCGTAATTTTCGCCCTCGGCGGTATTACCGGTAAGAGTGCCGTCGCGGCCTGTCAGGCTGACGGCGCCACGATTAACACCGCAGTAGCGGCCTTTAAGGCGCAAAACGCAGCTATCGTACCCACAGGCTCAATTACGGTCGCCGGTGTGTCAGTTTCCAACATGATCACTGGTGCGGCCGTTGGTGTCCCGTACGTCACCTCGTGGCCGAACAACGGAATTCACTACGCCTTTGGCATGGTCGCGGGCGTATTGAACATTGAAGTACCAGGGACCGCGGCGTGGGCGGCCGCTCCGGTTACCGGTGGCACGCTTGCCTCCGGCATCGCGTACGCTGGTCCAACTTCGCCTACCGCCGGTTGCTTAAACGTAACCTGATTCAACTGAATTAGAAGTAAGTAGCAAAGTGCCCGGCCTTTGGGCCGGGCACTTTGCTAATCTGGGCCTACGACAAGGGGTTGACTGGTGGGCAATGATCAGAATTCGGCTATAGAACCCTGGCTGCAGTCACTGTGGGACCAAGGTGGGTCCGACCTCCTACTTTCAGGAGATTCGCCACCTCGAATCCGAGTCGACGGTAAACTCCGCCCGCTGGCCGACGTCCAGGCCCTCACCGGTGAGCAGATTGATGAGATCGCTAAGCCGCTGCTCACCGACGGCCAGCGGATGATTTTCGAAGAGCAACTCGACGTGGACTTCGCCTTCTCGTGGGGCGATCGCGCCCGAATCCGGGGCAGCATCTTCACCCAGCGGGGCCAGACCGCACTGGCCCTTCGTGTGATCCCGGCGAGGATCCCCAGTTTCGAGGAACTCGGACTTCCTTACGCCGCCAATTGGGTGGCCGAACAACCCCGAGGCTTCGTCCTCGTGACCGGCCCAACCGGCTCGGGCAAGTCGACCACTCTCGCTTCGATTGTGAACAAGATTAATGAGGACCGGGCCTGTCACATCCTTACTATCGAGGACCCGGTTGAGTACGTCCACACCCACAAGACTTCCGCCGTCAGCCAACGCGAGGTTGGGCTGGACAGTCCATCCTTTGACCGAGCACTTCGCTCTGCCCTGCGCGAGGACCCCGACGTCCTGTTGATCGGTGAGATGCGCGATATCGACTCGATTCAGATCGCCCTGACGATGGCTGAAACCGGTCACCTCGTCTTTGCGACGCTGCACACGAATGACGCCCCTCAGGCAATCGACCGAATCATTGACGTCTTCCCGGCCTGGCGCCAAGAGCAAACCCGAGTTCAGCTCGCAGCGTCGCTCAGCGCCGTCATCGCTCAGCGCCTCGTGCCCAAGATCGGTGGGGGCATGGTCGCGGCCTTTGAGGTGTTGATTGCTACCAACCCTGTGCGTAACCTCATTCGCGAAGGACGCTCGAACCAGCTCCAAAATGTCATGTTCACGAACACCAAAGAGGGTATGCAAACACTGGAAAATAGCCTGGCCGCGCTCATTATTGAGAACGTCGTCACTTACGAAGACGCAATGTCGATTACGGCTCACCCGAAGGAACTTATCCGCACGCTAGAGCAATTAGATAAGAGCCGCATTCCTGTATAAATGACTCCGTGAGTTCTCATCGCGGCCCCGACCTGCCGTACACCGTGGTCGCTGGTGTCACCCCATTCAATGACAAATGGCTCGTGGCGAGTGCCAAAATGGCTGGTTCAACGTTTGCACCTGAGCCCCCCAAGGCCTACGACTCCTTTCTCGAGGTACTGAGCGAACGTCCTTCTTTCGCAGTAGTTGTCGTCAACGTCCCTATTGGATTCCTCGACACACCCGAAATGGGGGCCAGAACGTGTGACCGTCAAGCTCGTGCCCTCTTGGGTCGTCGAGGAACTGCGGTGCACAACGCACCGAGTCGCGCGGTCTTTGACGGACGAGTGGAGCCCGATAAGGATGGACTGGACGCCGTGACCCGGACAATGCTGCCGCGTTATCGTGAGGTCGCCGCCGAAATGTCACCGTATCGACAACGCGTCGTGTACGAGGGGCACCCGGAACTCAGCTTCTTCCAACTGCACAAGGACACGCCGCTGAAGAAGTCGAAGGTGGTCACGGAAGGCAAAGAGGAACGTCGGGTCATACTCGAAGATCGGATCCGCGGCAGCGAGCGCTACCTCGACGCGACGGTTATCGGAGTTCCGCAGAAACACCTCTACGACTGCTTCGCACTTCTATGGACGGCTCGCCGAGTCTTTGGACACGCCGCGAAGCGCATCCCCGTCGAGCCCGAGTGGGACAGCGAAGGCATCCGGATGGAGATGGTCTACTAAGGACGTTTCTGCGGAGAGTTATTGGATCGTAGGTCTGACCGCCTCGGCACGCCGCAACTTTGCGTTGTCATTGGCGCAGGAGTCTTCCTACGTCGCGACTCGCTGGGTATCAAACTCCTTCAAATCGACGGATCACGCGCCGAGTGGGCATGTGGAGCCGAAGGACTTCCAACGACTCAAGAAAACCGTCGAAAGGGAATCAGCAATTCAGGACCAGCGTAGATCGCGAGTGCGGCGCCCAGGGATAAGAAGACTGCGAACGGTATCGGTTGATCGCGACTCATCTTCTTCATGGCGATCAACGTGATGCCCGCGATGGCTCCGATGAGATTAGCCGCCAAGAAGCCCAGGATGACGTAGCGGATGCCAAGCCAACCCAAGGCCAGGCCAAGTACGGGGGCGAGTCGAACATCGCCGAAACCTAGATAGCGGGGGCCAACGAGATTGAGTGTAAAGAACACGATGAACCACCCAGCGGCGCACAGTCCGGCGATCAAGAGTCGGTGCCATTCATGAGTGACACCGGCGTCAAGCACGAGCGCGGCAACCAGTAAGACCAGGGTGGCATAGACGATGCTCTTGGGAAGGACTAAGAACTCTAGGTCAATACTTGCGAGGGCGAGGAGCCCAGCGACGAAGATCAGCAACGCCGCCACGTCCCAGTTGAAGCCCTCTCGAGCCGCAACTCCGGCAAAGAGTCCTCCGCACGCCGATTCGACAAGCGGGTAACGCACGGAGATCGGAGTGCGACAGGTTCGGCATTTTCCTCGCAGTAGCAGCCAGGACAAAATCGGAACGTTGTCGCGTTCGAGAATTGGCGTGTGGCACGAGGGACATGACGATCGAGGTGAGACGATCGACATGTGAAGCGGCACTCGATAGATCACCACGTTGAGAAATGAACCAATGACGAGACCGAGGACACCGCAGCCGACTATGAGGAGTGTGAACACGTCGTCGGTCCTACTCTTTCTGCACGATTTTCGTCTCCGGTCAGTTTACCGGAATGGTATGTCGAAATGAGAGTAATGAACGACCGACTCTCTTACGTCGTCAAGTGACGAGTCCGTTATTGAGCGATGTGTCTTCGAGAATTACGCGCAACTGTCGGCCCATCTCACGGGGGTTGCCGTCAATCTCGCCGATGACGTCGCCTTCGACTTCGACGTCGTCTCCGGGACGATAAAGCGATACGCGCATGCCGCGCCCGGATTTCGATGCTGTGACAACCCATGGATGTCCGATATCTCCCGAATCACACGTGGCCATGATCTGACCGGTACGACCCTCCCCGATGCTCCAACCCGGCGATCGTGCGGCGTCAATTATTCGTTGGGTTCCACCAGCGCTCGAGAAGCCTGAAGATTTGCTCACGAGTCCACCCTACGGCCGCGTAGTGACAGCGACATTCTCGATGTTGAGTGTCAACCCTCAGACAGTTCGCAGTGAGCTTTCAATTGTTCGAGCGTCTGCCGTATCGAATCCTTCGTGAACTCGGCGCGAACAAACCCGTCGCTATCACCTTGCTTGCGGAGAAGCGCGTTGCGTCGGTCGGTCCATGATTCGGTCACTCGACAGCCCCCGGGAGCTAATTCGACGCTGTACTCCCATCGCGCAATCGGCAGATGATGCCACGAAACGTCGAAGATGAACGATTTCGGTGGGTCGTAGACCTTCACACTCGCCACGGTCGTCCACTTGTCTCCGGCCCGGGAGTTGTCGCCCTTGAACTTCGCTCCGACCCGAGGTCCCGTGGCTCCGTTGAGCCACTCGCCGCCATCGTTCTCGGGCGAGAGTTGACCCATTGCGGGCAGGTCCGCGATGACCGAGAACACCTTTTCTGGAGTGGTCTCGATGTCAATGGAATCGGAATAGCTCATGAAGGCGAAGGCTATCGAAACTTGTGGGCGTCGACGTCCATGTGCCTCGATGCGGCAATGGAAGGGTCGTTGAAGTAGATGGTTCGGTGTTTGGAATCAATGGATTCTTGTGACCGCGAGACTCAGACTCGTTCGCGGATTGAAACCGGTGAACCAACTTCAACATTGAGGTTTCGGAACTCGTTACGACTCATTTGGACCCACGGAGTCGAGCCGTCGCTCAGCGCGACCGTGACCTGCACTTCGAATCCGAGCTCCATGATGGATTGAACATTCCCTTCAATGGCGCCTTCCGAAGTGCGCACCAGTTCGAGGTCGTGAGGCCGCACCGACGCGCCCTTGAACATGGTGGTCGGTCCGAGGAAGCCGTGGACGAACTCCGTCGCTGGGCGTTCGTACAACTCGGTTGGTTCGCCAGCCTGTTCGATGCGGCCCTCGTGCATGATCAACAGCTGATCGGCGACTTCCATGGCTTCGTCCTGGTCGTGGGTTACGAGAATCGTCGTCACTTTGATCTGCCGGTGGAGTTCTTTCACCCACTGGCGCAATTCGGTTCGCACCTGGGCGTCCAACGCCCCGAACGGCTCGTCGAGCAAGAGGACTCGAGGCTCGATCGCCAGGGCCCTCGCCAATGCCATGCGCTGTCGCTCGCCGCCAGAGAGTTGCGCCGGGTACGACTTCGCCTTGCCATCGAGACGTACCAGTTCGATCAGTTCGGCGACCTTGGTATCGATAACGTCCTTGGGTTGCTTTCGCACACGTAAACCGAAGCCGATGTTTCGCGCCACGTTCATGTGGCGAAAGGGCGCGTAGTGCTGGAAGCAGAATCCGATGTCGCGGTGGCGTGGATCGACGTCGGTGACGTCGTCACCCTCGATGACGACGCGACCTTCATCGGGTCGCTCGAGACCGGCGATCAACTTTAGGAGCGTGGACTTGCCGGAGCCGGAGGGCCCGAGCACGGCCGTGAGCGAACTCTCGGGAATCTCCACGGTCACGTCATCGACCACCGCGTCCTTGCCGTAGC
>CALGFJ010000017.1 GCA_937881055.1 uncultured Acidimicrobiaceae bacterium
GGTGGTTCCATCATTCGCCCTTCGATCAGCGTTCTCGGCATCAAGGATATTTTGCATCGAGAGATCGAAGTGTCACTAGGGTAAAACGTCACGTAATGGTGGAACCCGACTCGTGACGCGAGTAAGGATGGCGCTCGTTGTCGGTCATTTCTCGAATATGGATTACGCGATTCTCGGATAATCGGACGCCAAGGATCCGGTCTTCGGCCATTGGATTAAGGGCACTCGGAACGACAGGCGAGACAATGGCTGGGGCAAAACTACGTGAACCCGTAGGTGCCATCACGAGAATCACGTGTCCCGCGGACCGTCAGATCTTTGAGACCCTGCTTGCAGCGGGTTTGGGACCGTCGCTGTCGATGCGGCCGTCTGGACTTAATACGCGCGTGGTTTGACTATTGACGGCGGCTGGGAGTTGCGTGGGCACTTTTGGCGGGCCCACCGATGATGGTGCTCGGCGGAACCACTGAGGGACTCGAAGAATATGGAGCACGTTTGTTGAAGCTCAACGTCAGTCGTCATTAGAACGACGTCATCATTGTGGTGATTTCGCACCTGGATCACGATCAAATCTGTGCCCCGTTGCACTTCATAGTCGATGTCCGCAGAGTGCGGTCATTTCGCAGATGCCAGCGAAAGTTAACGCTGCACACTCCTTTGCTAGCAACCTCATCAGCATGGGAGCAGAGCCTCAATGGAGGTGTTGGATTGAAGCGCGCGTGGTGAAGGATGATCAATCGCGCGCTGCTCGAGGTTGAGAGAAATCTGATGGAGAGAAGTGTCGAGACTCTCGGCACAGCGGACCAGTCGCTCCTTGAGTACCGTCTATGTGTATGATTGAACCTTCTCTCCACGGGCAATCACTAACTCCTCTTCGATTACGTGGATTTGTCGCTTAATGGCAGAGAAAAGTTGCGCAGCTATCTCGATGAGTCGTCCGACGTCGTCTTGAATACACCCGACCTTTGCGGACGGGCGCTGTGACACATCGTGCAAGTAGCTGTCCTCTTCTTCATCCGGCGATTCGCTACACCCTCGTTGGTTTCACCCACTCGTCGAGATCGTTGGAGTTAATCGATTTGCTAACGAGGCGCGACGCGAGTTCAGTGAGACCCTCGTTGTGGTTCCTCGCGTGGCCTCGCAATCTATCGAACGCCTGGTCCATATCGCAGGCCGTCGATTGGCGTATCATCCCCTTCGCCTGTTCGATGATTATGCGACTATTGAGCGCGTTACTCAACTGGGCGTTCAACGCTCCGGCGTCGATTGTCGAACGATGTTGAAGAATGGCAATCGTCGCGACATCGGCGAGACCTTGAGCCACGACGACGTCATCATCAGTGAGTGTTCCTTGATGAGTGCGAAAGAGGTTGAGCGCGCCAATCGTTCGACCGCGTAGGCGCATCGGCAGACTGTGCACCGCCCGGAATCCTTGAGCGAGTGCTCGGGGCGTAAACAACGGCCAACGGCCATCGGATTCACTCAGTGCATGATTGGTGATGGCGCGACCGCCGCGGAAACAGTCGACGCACGGACCCTCGTTCGCTTGGATTTGGAACAGCTCAAGAACCGTCATTGACTCACTCGATGAGGCCACGAATTGGAGTTCACCAACGGGCGAAGCCAGCATGACGCCAGCGGCATCGACGTCGACCGCCTCAACGCAGCGAAGGCTCAATACGGTGAGCACGTCAATGATGTCATAGTCGTCCACCAGGTTGTCCGCCAACTCCACCAGTGTCGCGATCAAGAGCGATTCTCGTTCCATTGATCCCTCCCGCCTTTTAAACGAACACCATCATGTATGAGCGCCACGACTTCGGGACGACCGGCCTTTGAATTCTACTGTCCATTATTCCCACTATCCGATTCGTCCACCCAGGCACGCGATTCCGGATCTAGGCGCGTCGATCCCGAGACAACGCGATCGGCGAGCTCTGAAAGCTGGCATCCGACTCCAAACGCGTGGGCCCGCAAGAAAACAAGCGCGTCCTTGACCGACATTGAGCCTTGGACCGCCAGCATTCCCGCCGCTTGATGGACGCGAAAGTCCAGTAACGATGCTCCGTTCAGTTCCCCAACCAGGTTCTCTTGGGAACCACCAGCCTGTGTTGCCAAAATCGCTCGACCAATCACCGACGCCATGAGATACGCGTCGGAATCTTGTTCTGCATTCAGCGGTCCCGGAGTGGTGCGAAAGAGACTCAAGGCCCCGAAGCGGATAGCGCCCAATCGAACTGGAAAGCCAAATACCGCTCGCGCGCCCAAGGCGGCGGCCCCGGGCCGGTACGTTTCCCAATTGGAGGTCGTCGCCCTGAGAAGGTTGGTGTCTTCGTTGGCGTCACCACGACTCGCGTCAACAGCCGGACCTTCTCCCAAGGTGATTTCGAGATCCATGAGCGCTCCCGCAGCGTTATTGCTGGTGCACAAAGACGTGAGGTCTTCGCTGTCACTGATCATGGCGATCCCGGCTCCGTCTAGCGCCATGAACTCGGCGGCCACCGCACAGAGTGCGGCGCCATTGGAACCCTCGCGTTCAAAACGCTCCATGAGGGTGAAGATATCGAGCAGTCGATGCACCGTCACTTGAACTCAGTGTTGATTTTCGAGAAGACGTTGCTCGCAACGCCGGTCATGCCATGGCCTTGAAGGAACAATGAAGAAAATGGCGCATTGTCGGCCCATACGCAGTTGCTGTTCACTTGATTGGTTTTCCTAACATCGTCGACAAGGATCAAGGGGGGCTTGATCCTTGTCGACGAGAACTGGGTGTCGACGCTTCGGCGTTTGTCGGAACTACGTCTTGAAGACATCCTTGGCGTTTTCGCCAGCCTGCTTCAGATGTCCCGCCATTTGATCTACGGTTCCCTCGGCTTCGAGTTGATCGTCATTCGTTGCTTTTCCAACGACTTCTTCGACCTTGCCCTTTGAGATTTGAGCCATGTTCTTGGCCTTCTTCTTCTTGCTCATATTCACACCAACTTTCTTTGGGTGGGTTGTCTCGTCTGCTTCTTCAACGGGGTGAGTCAGCGTCCCTCGAGCGTCATTTTGCTCGAGGGGTGCTTAACGCTTCATCGCCGCACAAGAAATACGATGAGTACGATTACGAGAATTAAGACAACCGTTCCGCCTCCTATATACATTGCGTGCATTCCTTTCTTGTTTGATCAGTGCATTCGTGACCAAGGCTCATTGTGTGCAAACCAAAGTCGTTGAATGTTCAGATGTTGAGCACTTCGCCTGCGTCACTCGGGCGTCGCTACTTCGTGTCCTCATGAACCGAACTTGAATTGCCGGCGGAGTCGACAACCTGACGGTCGAGTGAATGCCTGGATGTCCTCTCGGGACCTCGCGAAACCGCGAAGATGATCGCCGAAACGACGAAGCCGAACGCTCCCGCAATCATGAGAATGATCCCCACGGTCGAGAGGCGAAAACCCGTGCCTTGATACGTGATGGCCCAATACATGATTGCGCCCGCCGCGGCAGCGATTGAACTGATTACCATTCCTGGAAGACCCATATCACACCTTCTTCTGCATCCCTGACTGAATGTCAGGTGAGAAGGATGCGAGGTCTTGACGTCCTAAAGGCAGCGTAACACTCCAAGAGTGAAATCATGACGTTGGGACCTTCGGCTCTATGACTTCCCAGCGTGTGTCCCTACTGTGAATATTGAATGACTTTTGAGGACTCATCTAAACCATCCGACCCCTCACGGGCGTGGGTCAAACGGACGCAGCCATCGAGAACCTCTTTCACCAACCATAAGGAGTAATAACCATGAAGGCACTTGTCTACAAGGGTCCCGGTCAGAAGAGCTGGGAAGACGTACCTAACCCCGCGATCCAGAAGCCGACGGACGTGATCGTGAAAATGGTCGCAACCACCATCTGTGGCACCGACTTGCACATTCTCAAGGGCGACGTACCGGAGGTCGAAGTGGGCCGAATTCTCGGTCACGAAGGAGTCGGCGTCATCACCGAGATCGGTTCAGGGGTCACGCAACTCGCAGTCGGCGACAAGGTGATCTTGTCGTGTGTGAGTTCGTGCGGTCGATGCTCCAACTGTCGACAGAGTCTCTATAGTCACTGTCTCGATCCCGAAGGAATTGCCGGTATCGGCTGGATCTTCGGTTACATGATCGATGGCACGCAGGCCGAATTCGTGCGCGTCCCGTTCGCCGAGAATTCCGTTTACAAGATGCCGGAGAGCCTTTCGGATTCCGAGGGCATCCTGCTGTCGGACATCCTGCCGACCGGATTCGAGATCGGCGTCCAGTACGGTCAGGTGAACCCGGGCGACGTGGTCGCCGTCATCGGTTCAGGGCCGGTCGGACTCGCGTCAGTTATGACCGCTCGCCTTTACGGTCCGTCGAAGATCATCGCGATTGACCTCGACGACAGCCGTCTGAAGCGCGCGTCTGATTTCGGTGCGACCGACACCGTCAACTCCGGTGACGCGGACTGGAAGAAGCAGGTCTTCGCCCTGACCGACGGTCAAGGCGTCGACGTCGCGATCGAAGCGGTTGGTGTGCCACAGACGTTCACCATGGCGACGGAGATCGTTCGCCCCGGCGGAAGTGTCGCCAACATTGGCGTGCACGGAAAGCCGGTGGAGTTGGCACTCAACGAGTTGTGGATCAAGAACATCGACATCTCGATGGGCCTCGTGAACACGAATACGCTGGCCATGTTGTTGAAGCTCGTCACCGAGAAGAAGTTGCCGGCGGAGAGTTTCGTGACGCACGAGTTCTCCTTCGACCAGATCCTCCAGGCGTATGACGTCTTCGGGAACGCGGCCCAGCACGACGC
>CALGFJ010000018.1 GCA_937881055.1 uncultured Acidimicrobiaceae bacterium
TCATCGAGATAGGCGTCCAAGTCCGGGCTGCCGCTCTCTTCGCTGGCTTCGATCAAGACGACGCAGCGACTGTGCGGAATGTTGTTCGCCTCCATCGCCTCGATGGCGAGCAACGCCGAGAACGTCGAGTAACCGTCGTCGGCGATGCCGCGCGCGTAGACACGGTCGTCGCGACGAACCGGCTCGAACGGGGCGAGACCCTTGGACCAGTCACCGAGGGGCGGCTGCTTGTCCAGGTGGCCGTACAACACGACCGTACCTTCACTCGGCGCCGTTGCCCCGACCGTCACAACCAGCACCGGCGTGCGGTCTTCGAGACGGCGAATGACGACATCAAATTGGGCGAAGGTACGTTCGAGCGCCCAGTCAGAGAGAAGTTCGATCGCACGATCGATGTGTCCGTTCTGGACCCATTCGGTATCGAAGCTCGGCGACAGGCACGGGATAGCGGCGTAGGCCGTGAGCGTCTCGAGCGCGTCGCGTTCGAAGTCAGCGAGGTTCAGTAGTGGCATGACGCCGAGACTACTTCGCCACTTTCGACCAGCGAATTGCTTCCCAGCAGTACCAGGCCACTGACGTCCGCTCGCCCGCGAATCGCTCCCCGGCGATGAGCAGGTCTTTTTCACTGATCGTTTCGTCGAGTCCGTGCAGGAGCGACCACCCGACGCGAACGCCGTAGTCGCCGATCGGCCAGACGTCGGGACGCGACATCGTAGAGATGAGATACATCTGGGCCGTCCATGGTCCGATCCCGCGAACCGACGCGACGTCCTGGACGATCTCGTCGTCGGTCATTCGTCCGTGGCGCGACAGAACGACCCGGCTGTCGCGCACGTCGTGGGCGAGGTCGACCATTGCCTGCGCTTTGGTTCGATTCACGCCGGCGCCTCGAAGTTTCTCGGGGCCGGTCGCGATGATCGTGTGCACGTTCACGACGCCGCCGCAGACGTCGACGACTCGGCCGTGGATCGTCGTCGCGGCACTCGTCGCGAGGAGTTGGTGGGTGATCGACCTCACGAGCGAGGGGAAACGGACATCAACGGCCGCGGCGCGTCGCGGTAGCTTCGGTGGTCCGGCGAGCGCGATGATCGGCCTGAAGGCGCGGTCACGTTGAGCGATGAATGCGGCGACCTCGTCGGGCTTTCGATTGGGCACCCCAGCACCCTACTGAGGGGGTGTCTTGCCGAGGTAGACGCCATCGGGCACGTTGGTGGCGTGACGCACGACGTCGATGATCAGCGCGTGGATCGCGCGCACCGGGGCCGCCGGGAAGCCGAATCGGCGCATCGCCAACATCACGCGTCGCTTGGCGATCTTGTCGATGTGTCGGGCGACGAATTTGTCACGGAGGTGTCGCGACAACATGGTCGCGGGAAGGATTGACGGGCCGTACCCGTCGAAGGTCAGTGACGCGATGGTGCGAAGTCCGTCCAGTTCGATGAGCGGTTTCAGTTCGACGCCCTGGAGACGGCTGGCCTCGTCGATCTCTCGGCGAATGGGCGTACCCCGAAAGGGGAGCAGAATCTCGTATTCGGCGAGCGTCGTGAACGTGAGTGGTCCCGGAAGCGTCGCCAGGGGGTGATCCTTATCAACGATCAGGACCAAGTCCTCGCTGAAGATATCGACGCCATTGAGTTCCGGCGCGTAGATCGGCCACGCCACGACCGCGAGATCGAGTTGACCCTTGACCAACTGCGGTTCGATGACCGAATTCGTCCCCTCCACGATGTGCAGGGCGATATGGGGATAGTTCTCCTTCAGTGCTTCGAGGAGTAATGGCACGATCCAGCGACCGGCCGAGCCGATCATGCCGAGTACCACCTGGCCATGGATCTCGGCGTTCAGCTCTGAAACGTCCGAGGCGATGCCGCGAAGTTCCCCAAGAATCCGGCGAGCTCGGTCGACCACGATCTCACCGGATTCGGTGAGCAGTCCGTTCGAGCGGTTCACCAGTTCGGTGCCGAGTTCGCTCTCCAAATGGGCGATGCGATTCGAGATATTCGACTGGACCGTCCCCAGAACCTCGGCGGCACCGGAGAACGAACCGTGGTCGGCGATCCCGATGAGGGCTTCGAGTTGGCGTATTTCCACGCATCAACTATACAGATAGGAACTATCTCCTGCATGCTGTTGTGTGATAGACGACCGAACGCCATACTTATTACAGCCTGCTTCACTCAATTCCCCCTAATTGTTGAAGCACTGGTTTTGCAGAAGGGCCAACCACCCCCCGGTTGGCCCTTTTGTGTTTTTCGGGGCCTAGCGTTGGATCAATGGGCAAATCGACGATGTTGCGAGAACGCGTCGCTTCCGTCGCCGTGCGAACCGTGAACCGCGTGTCGCGTCTGACCGGGAGAGGCTCCGGTACCGTCATTGGCGGTCGAGTGGGCATCAAAATCGCTCCCGACCTCGTGTCAGCGCTTGCTCGTGGACGAACCGTGATCCTCGTGAGCGGCACCAACGGAAAGACCACCACGACGTCGATGATCGTGGCGGGCTGGGGCGGCGACGTGACGACGAATGAGACCGGGGCGAACATGCCGGCGGGACACGTCGCGGCACTCGTGGAGTCCCAGAACACCCGCGTGGCTCTCGAGGTCGACGAGGCATGGTTGAGCGACACGTTACGGACGACGCGTCCGCACGTCGTCGTTCTCTTGAACCTGTCTCGCGATCAGTTGGACCGGGCCAACGAAGTTCGCCATTTGGCCGAGCGATGGCGCACGGCACTCGAGACCTACGACGACGCCGCGCTGATCGTGGTCGCCAACGCGAATGATCCGTTGGTCGTCTACGCGGCCGAGACGCGTGCGAACACGCTGTGGTGCGACGTGCCCACGACGTGGATCGCGGACGCGCTGTCGTGTCCCAAGTGCACGCTCGCCATCAGTCACGTTGGCAACTCGTGGCACTGCAGTTGTGGATTCGCCAAGCCCGTCACCGTCACGTCGGTGCTCGGCGACGAACTCGTGATCGACGGCGTGACGCTGAACCTCGAGCTCTCGATGCCTGGAGAGTTCAACCGTTCCAACGCGACCTTGGCGTTAACGGCGCTTCACAGTGACGGCGTCGACGTAGAAGACGCGGTGCGGCGGGTCAACGCCATTCACAGCGTGGTCGGACGGTTCAGTGTCCGGCGATGGAACGGTCACGTGCTGCGACTCTTATTAGCCAAGAATCCTTCGGGCTTCGCGGCGATGTTGGCGACGTTGCCCGAGGACGGCGCCGACGTCTGGGTCGCCATCAACGCTCGCGTGGCCGACGGTCACGACCCGTCGTGGCTCTACGACGTGCCCTTCGAGCTGCTTCGTGGGCACCGGGTCTACTGCTTCGGCGATCGGCGGCTGGATTTGGCGACGCGCCTGGACTACGGCGGCGTCGACTACGTCGTGGTTGACGACGACGCCACGGTGCCGCCTTCGAAGGGAACCATCTCACTGCTGGCCAACTACACGGCCTTCCACGACTGGTTGGCGAGGTCGCAACCGTGACAACGATTTGCACTGTCTACCCCGAACTCTTGGGTACGTACGGCGATGGGGGAAACGGTCTCGCCGTTCTCGAACGGGCTCGTCGCCGAGGGATCGACGCGGAGTTGGTGAGTGTGGGACTTCGCGATGTCATACCGGACGCATCGTTGTATTTGCTGGGCGGGGGAGAGGACGGACCGCAGCGCCTCGCCGTCGATCTGTTGCGAACGTCGTCCTTCGGTTCTCGCGTGCGCGACGGCGCGAACGTGCTCGCGGTCTGTGCCGGATTGCAGATCCTCGGACTGACGTTCTGTGTCGAAGGTAATGACGAATACGAGGGGCTCGGTTTGGTCGATGTCGTCACGAGCCGAGGCGAACGTCGCTCGGTCGGAGAACTCGCGACGCGTGTTGACGGTCGACTGCTCGTCGGCTTTGAGAATCACGGGGGACGAACGACGCTCCACGGTGGCGTCGACGCACTGGGGACGGTCGTCAAGGGTCGCGGCAACGACGCCAAACTCGACGGCTATCGAACGAAGAACATCTGGGCGACGTACGCGCACGGACCGGTCCTCGCGATGAACCCGTGGTTCTGTGACGAGATCCTCGCCGCCGTCACCGGATCCGAACTGGAACCTCTCTCGAGTGCGGCGGACTTGTTGTACGAGGAACGCTGTCGCGTGCTGAGTTCTTAGAGACCCTCGGCGGGCTTCACGCCGTAGGTGGCGTCACCGCTGACTTCTCGACCAAGTTGCTCGACGGCGTCGACGATCCGATTGTTGAACCGACGGATGTTTTCGCCCTCTTCGACGTGGATGGCGTCACCGAAGCTCACGATGACGTGGTGTCGGTGCTGATCGGGCGCGGAGGCGAACGTGGGGGCCTTCGCGTACTTCGGTCCCTGGAGCCAACCCGATTCGTGGATGTACATCGGGATGACGGGCTTCTGGGAGCGTTCGGCGAGGTACGCGGCGCCCCCCTTGAACTCGTGGAGTTCACCGTCGGGTGTGCGGCCGCCTTCGGGGTAGATGAGCAGATTCCAATTCTCCTCAACCAACTCGAAGGCGATCTGCGCGCTGCGGCGATTCACCTTGTGTCGGTCGATCGGAATGGCGTTGAAGACGAGCACGGTGCGAAACGCGCGACCCGACTCCATGAAGAAGTTGTCCATCGCCGCGGCGACGACGAGGCGTCGACGAATCTTGCCCGGTAGCGCGGCGATAACGAGCGGCGTGTCCATATTGCTCGTGTGATTCGCCGTGAAGATGAACGGACCGACTCCTTGAATCTTCTCGAGTCCACGGACCTCGAGCGTTGCGAGATAGCGAGTGTAGGGGACCAGAAACGTTCGGTGGATGAGATTGCGAATGACGCGAACGCCCGGAGTGCGGCCCCAATGGGTCGGGTAGTCCAGGCCGAGTTTTGGCACGACTTAACGCTTGCGTGGCTTCTGCTTGGGGGTGTAGCGCTTCGACGCCGACGGCGGTGCCACGGGTCCGGGTGGTGGGGGCGGTTCGACCGTCGACTTTGACCTGGCGTTTGGTTTCGGTGCGCGGCCCTCCTTTTTCGCCTGGGCCATCTCTCGGGCTGCTTTGTTCGAACCAGACCACGACGCTTCGCCGTAGCGCTGCAGACGAAAGGCCCGCACGATGAGCCACACGCCCAGGAAGAGAAAGACGATTCCGACCAATTGGAGTCCGACGCCCAAGAAACAGGCGAAACACGCGACGCCGGCTCTCTTTCGTCGCAGGGCGAAGTACAGAATGATGAGTCCGACCACGAATACCAACAAGAAGTGGGTCGCCCAGAAACTGTCGGTCTGACGCAAGATGTGTTCGCAATACGCGCCGACGTGCGTCTTAAAGGCCGAGGGACAGGCCTTTCCTTTGACGAAGGCCTGCTTGGTGATTACCGGCGATTTCCTAATCCACGCAATGGCGTAGATGATCGAGACGACCATCGCGATGCCAACAGCGAAGAGGCTGATCTTTCGCTCGACGTCGTCCATTCCGAAGACAACTTCTCGCGACACCATTGATGGTTTCCGTCCTTGACGCTGGAACCGTGAGCGTTTGGACGGTGAAACATCGTTGTCTGGCACGAACGAAGGCTACAACGAAGAACAAAAGCGAGTGACCAGAGTGCGAACTAGCATTGACGCTCCGGGCGCTTAGCTCAGTTGGTTAGAGCGCAGCCTTCACACGGCTGAGGTCACAGGTTCGAGTCCTGTAGCGCCCACCAAATTCTCGTGGAAGACATTCGATTCTAGACGCCAGTGTCTGCCCGCTCCATTGACATATCAACATCTCAGTGAGTAGTTCAAAGTACGGGCTCCGATCGGTGACCTGACGCAACAGTTCAGCGAACCAGTTCTGGCGGTTTTTGGTCTCGCAGAACCAACGGCAGAGATCTGCTCACGAGCCCGGAGGCTTACGGACTAACCAGTATCCCTGAGGGCTTGGTCAGTAGCGTGGGCGAGATGTGCTCGAATCGGTATCATCCGGTTTACAACCGAGAGCGTGCGCCACTGGGTGACTCGCTCCAATAACAGGGAGAGCAGATGCGAACTAATGGTTCTGCAAATGTCACCAAGCGGATGCGTCCCGCAATAGTCGGGGCCCTTTTGGCGGCGGTGACGGTGGTGCCATTGGTTGGCTCAACCGTGGTGGGAGCGGTCGGTCGGCCGACCAAAGAAGCGACGGCGCACATGACGCTCACGGCGCACGCCACGCTCGCTTGTGGTCCGTTTACCTTCGAATGGAGTGCCAACCAGCCTGTGACGTACTTCCAAGTTCACGCCACCGGGGTAAGTTGCACCGTGGCGAAGAGTGTTGTCGCTAAGGGTGGGAAGTGGCACGGGGTGCCGCCCGCCGGTTGGACGGTCGTCGGTACCGCGGTACAAGGCTACGGAGCAGTTTGTGCGACCACCTGGAAACACGGGGCAGCCCGGGTCACCGGATATTTGAAAGGCTGTTGATCCGGCCAACCAATCTCTCAATCGGTCTATGAGATCGTCGCTCTCAACTATCAAGGGCGAGCTGCTCCGTCGATAGTGTCTAGTTCCATGGAGAGTGAACCGTGGCTGGGCGACTCGTGTTCCCTCGTTGACGCGTTTCGTGCCGGCAACTTAAGTCCCCTCGAAGCGCTCGACGCATCACTCGGCGCGCTTGAAAAGTCCGACCTCAACGCCTTCTCGTACGTCGACGCCGACGCCGCACGAGCGAGCGCCGCGGGAGCCGATATCTCACTCCCTTTCGGCGGCGTTCCGATGGCAATAAAAGAGCTGGAGTCGGTCGCCGGCTGGCCCGCCACCGAAGCCTCGTTGGTGTATCGCGATCGCGTCGCAAGCTACGACAGCACCCAGATCACTCGACTGCGAGCAGCGGGCGCCGTGCTTGCAGCGCAAACAACCGCGTCAGAGTTTGGCGGAATTAATTGCACGAGTACCAAGCTGCACGGAACCACACGCAATCCTTGGAACCTGGAGCGAACGCCAGGCGGCTCTTCGGGCGGTTCAGCGGCCGCCGTGGCCGGTGGCCTCTTTCCCATTGCTTCGGGGGGCGACGGCGGTGGCTCCATTCGAATTCCCGCGGGCTTCACCGGTCTGTTCGGACTGAAGTCCACGTTTGGACGGATTCCCCGAGGTCCCCACGCCCAACAGCCCCCGCTCACCGTGACCGTCGGCTGCGTCTCGCGCTCGGTGCGTGATACTGCGCGCTGGTTTGATTCGTGCAACGGCTTCGACCCGCGCGACACCCTGAGCCTTCCTCGCGTGAGCGGCTGGGAAGCAAATCTCGACTCCTTTGACCTCGCCGGCAAGCGAGTAGTGATCTCCATTGATTTGGGTTCCGCGGTCGTTGAACCCGTGCAGAGTGACTTGCTGATCGAACTGGCCGAGTTTCTGATCACCAGGGCCCAACTCATACGAGTCGATCTCGCGATCCATCTCCCCAACGGTGGCCTCGAATGGTCACTCTCGAACCTGATCGGTCTGGCCGGTGCTCTGGGCGAGAAGTATCCCGCCTGCCACGATGACCTTACGCCGGAGATTCAAATAAGCATGAGAATGGCCATGTCCACGCTCAACCTGCAAAGCGCTGGTGCGGCCGAGATGTTCCGCATCGACGTCAATGAGCAGATGGCTGACATCTTCGAAGAGACCGACTTCATCTTTG
>CALGFJ010000019.1 GCA_937881055.1 uncultured Acidimicrobiaceae bacterium
GTCTTCGTACGCTGGTCCGGACCGACCGCCATCGAACTGATCGACACGCCGGCCTCACCCAGTGCCACACCGACCATGCCAATCATGCCCGGACGGTCATCGTTGTGCACGACGAGCATCGACGCCGCCGGCGGGATCTCCACGCTGTGGCCGTCGACGCCGACGATTCGAGTCTCGAGGCGCGTGCCGATCGTGACCAACGTGCCCGACACCATGTGGTCACCGGATCGAACCGAGATCTGATTCACGTACTCGGGTGATTCCACGGTCGAGAGTTCGCTGTACGTGAGATTGTGGTCCTCGGCCAACTGCGGCGCATTGACGAAGGACACCCCTTCGTGTCCCGTTGACGTGAGCAGTCCCTTCAGCGCGCAGAGCGTAAGAATCTTGGTGCCCGAACCTGCGAGTTCCCCCAAGTAATTCACTTCGAGGTCGGCCGGCTTGCCGTCGAGTAGTCCACCGATGAATCGACCGAGGACTTCGGCGAGTCCCATGAAGGGACGAACGGCGTTGGACACCTCGCCCGCCGCGACGTTCACCGCGTAGGGAACGAAGTCTCCGGCGAGGGCCAGCTGCACCTGTTCGGCGATCGTGATCCCGGCTTTGTCCTGCGCTTCGAAGGTCGAGGCGCCGAGGTGAGGGACGACGACGACCGAAGGAAGTTCGAAGAGGGGCGACTCGGTGGTCGGCTCCTTCTCGAACACGTCGAGGGCCGCACCCTGCACGTGACCGTCGCGAATGGCGTCGGCCAGATCGCTTTCGTTGACGATGCCTCCCCGAGCGACGTTGATGATGCGCACGCCCGGCTTGGTCTTCGCCAACGCCGCGGCGTCCAAGAGGTTCGTCGTCTCTTTCGTCTTCGGGAGGTGGATCGTGATGAAGTCGCTCTGCTCGAGCAGGGTGTCAAGGTCGACCAGCTCGACACCCATGTGTCGCGCCCGTTCTTCGGAGATGAATGGGTCGAAGGCGATGAGACGCATACCGAAGGCGGACGCCCGTTGAGCCACGAGGGCTCCTATCTTGCCTAATCCCACGACACCCAGCGTCTTGCCGTGGAGTTCGACACCCTCCCACTTGCTTCTCTCCCACTTACCGGCCTTGAGCGCCGAATGTGCTTGAGGAATGTTGCGAGCCTGGGCCAACAGAAGCGCCATGGTCTGTTCGGCTGCGGAGAGGATGTTCGAGACCGGCGCGTTGACGACCATGACGCCGAGCTCAGTCGCCCGAGCGACGTCGACGTTATCCAGTCCGATACCCGCACGACCGACGACGATGAGGTCCTTCGCCGCTTCGAGCGTCGGTCCGTCGACCTTGGTCGCCGAGCGAATGATCAACGCGTGGGCGCCCGCGACCGCCCCAATCAGGTCCGACGGCGAAAGTCCCAGTCGAATGTCCACCTCGTGGCCGGCGTCGCGCAGCTCTTGAAGACCGGAGTCGGCAATCTCTTCGGTTACCAATACACGAGCCACGAGGTCACCTTTCGTTGAGTCCTCACAGACTAAGGGAAATCAAACGCCGCTCAGCCCGCAGCGACGAAATTCGCGAAGCGCTCGAGTCCCTCGGTGAGGTCGGCATCCCCCAACGCGGAACTGAGTCGGAAATAACCCGGAGTACCGAAGGCTTCGCCCGGCACGACGGCGATCTTTATCGATTCGAGGAGAATCTCGGCCAATTCCGCCGACGTGTTCGCCGCCCGCCCACCGAATGAGCGGCCCAAGAGTCCCGAGACGTTCGGGTAGCAGTAGAAGGCTCCCTCGGGCAGTGCGCACGTAACCCCGTCGATCGCATTCAGCATTGACGTCATGACCTTGCGGCGTCGATCGAAGGCGGTGCGCATCTCGTAGACCGCGCTGAGGTCGCCGTTCAAGGCCGCGACGGCGGCCCGCTGTGAGATGTTCGAGATGTTCGACGTCGTCTGACTCTGATAGTTGACGGCGGCGTCCATGACGTCGGGCGCGCTGATCATCCACCCGACGCGCCAGCCCGTCATGGCGTAGGTCTTCGCGACACCGTTCACCACGATCCAGCGATCGCCGAGCTCGGGTGCCACGACCGGCATCGACACGAATTCGGCGTCGCCGTATACGAGGTGTTCGTAGATCTCGTCACAGAGCACCCAGATGTCGTGCTCGGCGGCCCAGCGACCGATCGCCGCGACGTCATCGGGTCGCACGACGGCACCCGAGGGGTTCGACGGCGACGTGAAGATGAGCATCGACGTCTTTGGCGTCCTCGCCCGTTCGAGCTCATCGACGGTGACCCGAAAGCCATTCGCTTCACTCGTCATGACCGCAACGGGCTTCCCGCCGGCGAGATAGACGGCCTCGGGGTACGTCGTCCAGTACGGGGCGGGGATCAGCACTTCGTCGCCGGGGTTCAACTTGGTCATCATGGCGGTGATGATCGCGTGCTTGCCGCCGTTGGTGACGAGCACTTGACCGGGGGTCGCGCGAAGACCTGAATCCCGCATGGACTTGGCGACAATGGCCTCGCGCAGTTCCACCAGTCCGGCCGTCGGCGTGTACTTGTAGTTGACCGGGTCGTAACAGGCCTTGGCCGCGGCTTCGACGATGTGAACGGGGGTCGCGAAGTCTGGTTCGCCCGCGCCGTAGCCAATGACGGGCTCACCGGCGGCCTTGAGGGCTTTGGCTTTGGCGTCCACGGCCAGGGTCGCACTGGGGGCCAAGCCGCCTAGAAGGTGACTCACTCTCGAACTCATCGGGGGCTCCGTTCAATTTCCGTAAGAATAAGTCTATGAGTTCTTCTGAGACATTAAAGATTCCCGCCGAGTTACTCCCCCGAGACGGACGATTTGGATCCGGTCCCTCGAAGATTCGCGCCGAGCAACTGAGCGCGCTCGTCGCCGACGGGACGTCGTACATGGGCACGTCGCACCGGCAGTCGACCGTGCGCAACAAGGTCGGCGAAGTTCGAGACGGACTCCACTCGCTCTTCTCGTTACCCGACGGCTACGAGGTACTGCTCGGGAACGGAGGCACGACGTCATTCTGGGACGCCGCTACCTTCCATCTCATCGCGGATCAGTCCCAGCACCTCAGCTTCGGCGAGTTCTCATCAAAATTCGCGACGTGCGTCACCGAAGCACCGCATTTGAAGGATCCCCAGATAATCAAGAGTGACGTGGGCTCACACCCCGTGGCGGTCGCCGATGACAGTGTCGACACGTACGCGCTGACCCACAACGAAACCTCGACCGGCGTGATGATGAGCATTGAGCGGCCCGCCGGCGCCAAGGGTCTCGTCGTGGTCGACGCCACGTCGGGCGCGGGAGGCTTGATGGTCGACGCGTCGCAGTTCGACTGCTACTACTTCGCGCCCCAGAAGTCATTCTCTTCCGACGGAGGTCTTTGGATTGCGGTGTGCTCGCCCGCGGCCATCGAACGCATCGAGTCGCTCGCCGCATCGGGACGATGGACCCCGGCTTCGCTCGATCTCAAGATCGCGCTTGACAACTCTCGCCTCAATCAGACCTACAACACACCGGCCCTCGCCACGATCCACATGCTCGCCTCGCAGATCAAGTGGATGAATGACAACGGCGGACTGAGCTTTTCTTCGGGTCGTTCGCGCACTTCCGCAGAAATCCTGTACACCTGGGCCGAAGCGTCGCCATTCGCTCGGCCATTCGTCGAGAATCCGGAGCATCGGAGCAACGTGGTCGGGACGATTGACTTCGATGACGAGATAAACGCATCGAATATCGCGAAGATCCTGCGAGCGAACGGCATCGTCGATACCGATCCATACCGCAAGCTCGGTCGCAATCAGTTACGGATTGCCATGTTTCCGAGTGTTGATTCGGAAGACGTCGCATCACTTTGTGCATGCATCAACTACATCGTGGG
>CALGFJ010000020.1 GCA_937881055.1 uncultured Acidimicrobiaceae bacterium
CGAGTGTCTTGTAGGGCGGTATGTAGCCGTAGTCGTAGACGAGGAACCCGGCGATCACGCTGGCAATTCCTGCTCGTATTCCCCCGATGACGGATCCGACAACGACCGGTACCACGAGGATCAGGGCCGCCGTTGACACGCTGATGTGTGAACGAAGCGGCAGCATCGCGAATCCGAGCACGAGCGCACTGGCCACTCCGACGATTGATCCGACGAGACGTTTCCGCACGGTCTCAGTATGGTCCAGAGCCTGACTCGCTTTCTGCGAGGCAAATTGAAGGAATTATTAAGACAGCCAATTCATTTTTAAGAAGGAGTTAAGGACGCTTCAGTGACACTGGAGTCATGGCAGATCTATACACAGCACTTGGCATAATCGGCTTCGCCGCGGTGATGCTCGGACTCATTTGGGCACTGGACCGCGTATGAGTTTCTCCCAGATAATCCTCTTTGGCGTCGCCGTCATCATGTTCTTTTACATCGGCTACGCCATGTTCAAGCCGGAGAAGTTCTAAATGGGTTTCTTCCTCACCATCCTCACCCTCGTGGTGACGCTGGGCTTGGCCTGGCGCTACCTTGGCTCGTACATGGCGGCCGTCTTTGACGGACGCGTGCACTTCCTCGGCTTCATCGAGCGTCCGATCTATCGGATGCTCGGTACGAGCCCCGAACAAGAACAGACGTGGAAGCGCTACGCCGGCGCGATGATCATCTTCAGCGCCGTCTCGATCGCCTTCTCCTACGTGATTCTTCGGATTCAGGGCTCGTTGCCGTTAAATCCACAACACTTGGGCGCCGTCGGACCGGCGTTGAGTTTCAACACGGCGACGTCTTTCGTGACCAACACCAACTGGCAGAACTACGGCGGCGAGACGGCGATGTCGTACTTCTCCCAGATGGGGGCCCTCACCGTTCAGCAGTTCGTCAGCGCGGCCGTGGGTATCGCGGCCGCCATTGTGCTGGTTCGAGGTTTTTCGCGTCGTAAGTCGCTTACCATCGGCAACTTCTGGGTCGACATAACGCGCTGCTTGTTCTACGTCTTGTTGCCGATCGCCTTCATCGCCGGCATCGTGCTCGTCGGCCAGGGGGCGGTGGACACCCTGGCTGGAACCACGACTTTCCACGACGCTTTGAACGGCGTCACTCAGACCATCGCCCGTGGCCCGGCCGGATTTATGGGCTCCATCATGCAGCTGGGAACCAACGGCGGCGGGTTCTTCAACGTCGATCTGGCCCACCCCTTGGAGAACCCAACAGGGTTGACCAACCTGCTCTACATCTGGCTCACCCTGTCCATCCCGTTCGCCCTCACCTACACCTTCGGCAAGATGGTGGGGAGTATCCGCCACGGTGTTGCTCTGCTGGCGGTCATGGTGATCATTTTCGGGGTGTGGGTGGGCTTCACCGCCAACGCCGAGCACCAAAACAACCCGGCCGTTGCCGCGGCGCACGTGTACTCGCCCGTGGGCAACATGGAGGGCAAAGAGGTCCGCTTCGGCGACACCACCAGCGCCCTGTTCAACGTGTCTATGACTCAGACCTCCGATGGTGCCGTCGACAGTGCAACCGATTCGTACAACCCAATGGGCGGCTTCGGCCCCTTGACGGGCATGATGCTCGGCGAAGTGACGCCGGGTGGCACGGGCTCAGGGCTCTATACACTGCTCATCTACGCGATCATCGCCGTGTTCA
The DNA here is from genome assembly GCA_937881055.1 of uncultured Acidimicrobiaceae bacterium. Lineage (GTDB taxonomy): Bacteria > Actinomycetota > Acidimicrobiia > Acidimicrobiales > RAAP-2 > RAAP-2. Next base: position 1,693 of record CALGFJ010000020.1, read on the forward strand.
TCGGCGGACTGATGATCGGGCGCACGCCTGAGTTTCTGGGTAAGAAGATCCAGGCGAGAGAGATCAAACTCGCGGGCCTCGGGGCCCTCGTTATGCCCATTACCGTGCTCGTGCTCACGGCGCTGGCGGTCTCCCTGGCCGCAGGGCGCGCTGGACCCCTCAATGCCGGGCCCCATGGTTTCAGCGAGATCCTGTACGGCCTCACCTCGCAGGGAAACAACAATGGCTCGGCCATGGCCGGCCTGACCGGTAACACGCCCTTCTACAACATTATCGGCGGAATCGACATGTTGATAGGTCGCTTCGGCATCATGATTCCGGCGCTCGCGCTGGGAGGGGTCCTGGCGGCGAAGGATGTTGTGCCCGAGAGCCTCGGTACGTTCCGTACCGATAACGGGATGTTCGTCGGTCTCACGATCGGAGTGATCCTGATCATCGGCGGACTGACGTTCTTCCCCGCCGTCTCCCTCGGCCCAATCGTCGAGCAACTTAGCCACTTGAGGTTCTTCTAATGACCATTGTTATGAATCAGCCAACCGCTGAGCCAAGCGCCCACGGCGTGGCCCAGGCCCGAGGACTCTTCGACGGACCGATCCTGCGCCAGGCGCTGAAAGACTCGATCACCAAGCTCGATCCGAGGTTGCAGGTAAAGAATCCCGTAATGTTCGTCGTGCTCGTCGGGTCGATCATCACGCTCGTCGAAGCGATAGCCCACCCAAGCACCTTCAGCTGGTCCATCACAGTCTGGCTCTTCTTGACGGTGATCTTCGCCAATTTCGCCGAGGCCATGGCCGAAGGTCGGGGCAAGGCCCAGGCGGAGACCCTTCGGAAGATGCGTTCGGAAACCGAGGCGCGACGCCTGCGACCGGACGGCACTGAAGAGTTGGTTCCCGCCGCGTCCCTCTCGAAGGGTGACCTGGTGGTTTGCGAGGCGAACGATGTCATTCCTTCCGATGGCGAAATAGTCGAAGGAATTGCTTCGGTGGACGAATCAGCGATAACCGGCGAATCGGCGCCCGTGATCCGCGAGTCCGGAGGCGACCGATCGGCCGTCACCGGGGGCACGAAGGTGCTGTCGGACCGAATCGTGGTGCGCATAACGGCCGAGCGCGGCCATACCTTCATCGACCGGATGATCTCGCTCGTCGAGGGCGCCAATCGCCAAAAAACTCCCAACGAAATCGCCCTTACGATCTTGCTTGCCGTGCTGACCATCGTCTTCATACCGGTCGTGGTCACTCTCGTGCCCTTCGCGAATTTCGCCCATGGTTCTGTTTCAGTCGTGGTGTTGGTGGCGCTCTTGGTGTGCCTTATCCCCACGACGATCGGCGCGCTGTTGTCAGCAATCGGCATCGCGGGCATGGACCGTCTCGTCCAGCGCAACGTGCTTGCGATGAGCGGGCGGGCCGTCGAGGCGGCCGGGGACGTGCAGACGCTGCTGCTGGACAAAACCGGCACGATCACGTTGGGCAACCGCATGGCGTCCAACTTCTACCCAGTGGGTGGTCACAGTGAGCAAGAGGTTGCGGACGTGGCCCAGCTCGCGTCGCTGGCGGACGAGACCCCCGAGGGTCGTTCCATCGTCGTACTCGCGAAGGAGCGTTTCGACATCCGAGGGCGTTCGCTCGAGGCCGATCACGTCTTCGTGCCCTTCTCCGCCGCGACCCGCATGTCGGGGCTGGACATGGGCGAGCGACAGATCCGCAAGGGCGCGGGTGATTCGGTCAAGCGCTGGGTAAGTGAACAGGGCGGCACGACGCCGAGCGATCTTGATGAGATCGTCGAGCGGGTCTCGCGCGCCGGATCGACTCCGCTGGTCGTGGCCGACGGCGCGGTCATCCTCGGCGTGATCGAATTGAAGGACGTTGTGAAGCAGGGCATCCGCGAAAAGTTCGACGAGATGCGCCAGTTGGGTATTCGCACCGTCATGATCACCGGCGACAACCCGTTGACCGCGGCCGCGATCGCGCAGGAGGCTGGTGTGGACGACTTCCTGGCCGAGGCCACGCCCGAAGCCAAGATGGCGCTCATCAAGAAGGAGCAGGAGGGCGGCAAGTTGGTGGCCATGACCGGTGACGGCACCAACGACGCTCCGGCGCTGGCCCAGGCCGACGTCGGCGTCGCCATGAACACCGGCACGACGGCCGCCAAAGAGGCGGGAAACATGGTGGACCTGGATTCTAACCCCACGAAACTGCTCGACATCGTAGAGATCGGCAAGCAGTTGCTCATCACCAGAGGGTCACTGACGACCTTCTCGATCGCCAACGACATCGCCAAGTACTTCGCGATCATTCCCGCGCTCTTCGTCGTGGCCTATCCCCAGCTGCATTCGCTTGGCATCATGCGACTGCACAGTCCCGAGAGCGCCGTACTATCGGCTGTTATCTTCAACGCCCTCGTGATCGTGGCACTCATCCCCCTGGCGCTTCGAGGAGTCAAGTTCCGTGCCGCCAACTCGGCGGCGATTCTCAGGCGCAACGTCTTGATCTACGGGGTGGGCGGCATCATTATCCCATTTATCTTCATCAAGCTCATCGATCTCGTGCTCGTCGCGCTGCACGCCTACTAAAAGGAGGTTCGTCATGCTCGTACATCTTCGCCGCTCGCTCGTTCTGGCAATCATCTGTCTCGTGTTCTTCGGATTCGTCTACGCCTTCGCGGGTGTCGGCGTGTCTCAGTTGCTGTTCAAGCACCAAGCCGACGGTTCACTGACGGCCAACGGATCGACGCTCATCGGCCAGAACTGGGCCGCTACCAAGTGTCCGGGAAACCCACTGGGCAGTTGCGTCTTCCAAGGTCGCCCCGATGACACCGGACCCTACGCCGCCAACCCCAAAGACAACGTGTCCGGTGGAGACAATCCCCTCGTCGCCAATGGCGTCAGTGGTGAGTCCTCGGCGACTAACCTCGGGCCCCGTTCCAAGGTCCTCGTCGCCAACACCAAGGCGCTCGTTGCGTACTGGCACAAGCTCGGTGTTGACCCCACGGTGGACTTGGTGACCACCTCGGGCAGCGGCGTCGACCCCGATATCTCGGCGCTGGATGCGACGGTGCAGATACCGATGGTTTCCAAAGCCACCGGTATTTCGCCGGCGAGACTGCGTGCGCTGATCGCGCAACAGACCCATTCGGCGCAGTGGGGATTCATGGGTTCCAGTTACATTGTCGTGTTGCAATTGAACGAGGGCCTCGCGAAACTGGAGAAGTGAACGACGTGGTAATGCCCGAAGTCTGTGCGATGACAGATTTCGGTTCCGGCGTTGATTTTCACACTCTGACGGAGGCAATGTGAGCTGGGGGCCGCGATGACACGCCTTGTTCTTCTCTATCGCAATCGACTGGCGGTCGCGGCCGCGGTCCTCGCGCCCATCGTTGTTGCGGCGGTGCTCGTTCCCTTCCGCGGCACCTTCGCGAACACCGCGGCAGCCCTCACGATGGTGATCGTCATCACCGCCGTTGCCGTGATCGGTCCTCGCCTTGCGGGCATCGTGGCCAGTGCGTCGGCAGCACTCTGGTTCGATTTCTTTCTCACCAGTCCCTATGACCGATTCGCGATAAGTCATCGGCCGGACCTCGAGACCACAATCGCGATCTTCGTCGTCGGTGTGCTCGTGACCGAACTCGCGGCCCGTAGCCGCCAACACTGGCAGGCCGCGAACAATTCCACGGCGTACGTCGGCATGATTCACGGCGTCGCCGTTCTCGCGGCCAACTCGGCACCGGTCACCGACCTCATTGACCAGACGACCACCTCGCTCGTTCAACTGCTCTCATTGCGGGCGTGTCGATTTGATAGAGCTCTCTCGGATCCACCGCTGGCACAGATTCAATCCAATGGCGACGTCGAACTCGTCGGACTGCGATGGCCGGCTCGAGAGATCGGCATACCCGGACCGGAGGCCGAAATAGTTGCCAAGTGGCGCGGTCGGGTCGTCGGACGCTTCGTCGTCACGCCAACGCCCGGTGCAACTGTGACGTTGGAACAACGAATCGTGGCCGTCGCGGTGGTGGACGTCGCCGCCGCGTACCTCGTCGGCGAGCTGCATGCGATGTAAATCGAGCCCGAACACGTTCTCGATTAGGCCCGCTGGTTCGAGATATCGCATTGGAAGATCGCAGTGCCCACGGTGCACGCGACGAATCCGCGCCGCCGTCTGTCCGTAGGCGATACTGGTTCAATGCAACGAGGGGTATTACGGGTCTACTTGGGTTCGGCCCCGGGCGTGGGTAAGACCTTTCGGATGCTGGACGAGGGTTGGCGTCGCCGAGAACGCGGTACGGACGTGGTGGTGGCGTACGTGGAGACGCACGGTCGCGCACTCACTGAAGCCCAACTCAGGGATCTCGAGGTTGTTCCGCGACTACAGCGCGAATACCGCGGCGCGGTCCTGGAAGAGATGGACCTGGGGGCGGTGTTGGAGCGGCACCCAGCCGTGGCGTTGGTCGATGAGTTGGCGCACACCAACATTGCCGGCAGCACGCACGAAAAGCGCTGGCAGGACGTCGACACCATCCTCGATGCTGGCATCGACGTGATTACCACGGTCAACATCCAACACCTGGAGTCGGTCAATGACGTGGTCGAGAAGATCACCGGCATTCACCAGCAAGAGACGATCCCCGACGCCATCGTTCGCCGCGCCGAACAGATCGAGATAGTGGACGTGACGCCCGAAGCACTACGCCGTCGAATGGCGCACGGCAATATCTACGCCGCCGACAAGATTGACGCTTCGTTGTCGAACTACTTTCGCGTTGGTAACCTCAGTGCGCTTCGTGAATTAGCGCTGTTGTGGTTGGCCGACCGCGTTGAAGACTCCTTGCAGCGTTACCTTGACGACCACGCGATCGATCAGACGTGGGAGACCCGCGAACGGCTCATCGTGGGGATCACCGGCACCGCGACGGACGCTGATCTCCTGCGCCGCGCCGCGCGCATCGCGTCACGCACCGGTGCCGAACTCTTCGCCGTGCACGTCGTCAAATCCGATGAGATCCGTCACGTTCCGCTTGCTGAAATCAATTCCCAGCAGCGACTCCGGAGTCGAGAACTCAAACACCTCGCCATCCTGCAACAATCGGTTAAAGCCGCGCTTGCGCAACTCAAAGAGGCGCTCCCGCAACGCCGCCT
>CALGFJ010000021.1 GCA_937881055.1 uncultured Acidimicrobiaceae bacterium
CCGTGGTCATACGTAACGGTTCGACCGAGTGAATTCTGAATGGTTCGATAATGGTAGTGAAGGTCTGGCCCATAGCGCGATGGTACCGTCATTAGGCCATTCGTCGAAAAGCGATATGGGCTAGTCGCGTTCGGCGTTTTTATCTCCCTTATCTAATGACCGCACTTAGCAATTCGAGTCACTTGATGTGGACGACTGATTCGGACAATGAACTCGCTCGTCAAGTCTTCTGGGACTATTTAGTGAGCGAGACCGAACACTCCCAAAGACGATCCGCCAATTGAAGATCGTTCGCCTGAGTCGACGTCCGAACGACTTTTCGATCCTTGTAATACAGACCAGGCTGCCAGTCATTGGTCGTGGCGAGCCAAACCAAGGTGTCGGCTCCTTTCTCCGGTGACCTGAAGAAATGGCGGGCGACGGACGTAAAGCCCAGGTTGATGAGACCGCCGTACTCCGACGAGAAGTTGGTGTTGACAACTCCGGGGTGGAACGCGGCGGCCCGGACACCGTCGGGGCCGAACCGAACTTGCAGTTCCTTGGTGAAGAGGATGTTCAAGAGCTTCGCCGTGGCGTACGCGCGGCCCGGCGTATGGCGACGCGACAGAGTCAAGTCATCGAGATCGAGTTTTCCCGCCGATTTGTGGGCGCCGCTCGAAGTGTTGATCACTCGGGCTCGGGAGGCGATGAGTACGTCGAGCAAGAGGTTCGTCAGCAGAAAGGGAGCCAGGTGATTCACCTGGATGGTCGTCTCGTTGCCGTCGACCGTCAGCTCGCGTGGTCCCATGATGCCGCCAGCATTGTTTGCCAGCACGTCGATGCGAGGGAAGTCCCGCTTGAGCTGAGAAGCGAGGGACCGCACGTCGTCAAGTCTCTTGAAGTCGGCCAGATAAAACGGCATCCCGATGTCGGCGGCCACGAGTTCGGTCTTCTTCGGTGATCGGCCCACCACGACGACACGATGGCCCAGGTCCACCAGGGACCGCGCCGCCGCCGCCCCGATGCCGTCGCTGGCGCCAGTGACGACGATGATCTTCTTGTCCACGACGAACGTCTTACACGGAAACGACGACTTTGCCGCGCGCGTGACCATCTTGCACGTAGCGAATGGCCGCAGAAGTCTCGCTGAGGGTGAAGCTCCGGTCGATCGCGGGAACCAGGTTCGCGGCTTCGACGAGACCGCGCAGGACCGACAGGTCCTCTGAGTTCTCCGACGCCAAGATCGAGAGCAACTTCTGACCGACGAAGGGCGAGATGAACAGGGATCGGATCTGGCGGCCGGCGGTCGGCCAAATCCATCGAGCGGTCGACTCTCCGCCAATCGTGACGAGCCGTCCGTGAAGAGCCAGGACGTGGCGAAGGTCCGAGAGCCGGCTGACGCCACCGATGTCCAAGATGACGTCGTAGCGTCGTGTGTCAGAGGCGAAGTTCTGAAGCGAGTAGTCGATGACGTGGTCCGCGCCGAGACTGATCACGAGATCCACCTTGGCCGTGCTACAGACGCCAGTGACCTCAGCCCCGAGTGCCTTGGCGATCTGGATGGCGAAGGACCCAACACCCCCCGACGCGCCGACGATCAGCACTGATTGGCCGGCGTGTAACTGAGCCTTGTCACGCAGCGCTTGCAGGGCGGTGAGAGCGGAGACGGGGATCGCCGCCGCCTGCTCAAAGGAGAGGTTCGCCGGCTTTAGTGCGATCTTTCGTGACTGGGCCCGGGCAAATTCGGCGAATGCGCCGTCGCAGGTGCCGAAGACCTCGTCGCCAGGCTGGAAGTCAGTGACATTCTGGCCAACGTGCTCAACGGTTCCCGCAAAGCTACGGCCCGGGTTGAGAGCCTTGGGACGGCGCATTCCGATGCCCAAACGGATGGGGTATTGGAGGCCCGACATCATGTGCCAGGTGCCGCGATCAACACTGGCCGCGACCACGCGCACCAAGAGTTCATTGTCGCCGATCGTGGGCTGCGCTACCTGAGAGATCCGCAGCACGTCTTCCGGCGCGCTTCCGTACTCTTCTTGAACAATTGCTTTCATCTTCTTCGGTTCGACTGACATTGGTTTCTCCATCGTTTGGTCAGGCACAGTTGGTGGATTCCGTAAGTGGGATTGATCATTACTGGTCACACGTTTGGTTAGTCGAATCAATGCGCAGACCGAGTGTCGAAGGAGAACGGCGGATAGGGCTCGACGACTGAGGCAAGGTAACCGAGAAAGCGTGCTTCCCATCGCACGACTCCGAGCTGGAATCTCCAACAGCCCTTCGGACAGCGCCCGAGCATGAGAATCGACAGCGCAATGACGCTACCGACAATTGCGCTGAAGATGATGAGGAGACCGAGAACCAAGGCGCTTGGAATTGCTCGCACGAGTCGCATGAGGGCTGAAGTCACTGTCGGCGAGCCAGAACTTTCGATGAGTAGCCGATCCGACGTGTCGTCACTGGGGAGATCATCGGTGAGGAAGGCGAAGTAGGCGAGAAGACCTACGACGATAGCGAGCCAACGACTCATGCGTCCGCCACTCTGGGCCACGTAGCGCTCGCCGCCCAATCTTCCGATGAAGATGGATGCAGCGATCGGGACACCGAGATAGATCAGCCCGAGGCCGCCGTCGGCACCGATGACGCACGACAACAGGATCACGAGGAGCAGCCGCAAAAATACGTGGGCCCGGCTCATTACCGTTGGCCGCTCGACGTCGAAGACAATTGGGTAGGCGTTCATGTTTTTCTTCCTTTACTTAGAGGCCGTAGGACCGGCCGAGACTGGAGTGGTTGAGTTGGGGGACTGGATCGAGGACGTGACATGCCCCTCTTCACGAGCATCAGGGTTCGAGTCAGCGCGATTTGAAACCGAGTGAAGTGTGATTCGGCGCCCTCGGATCACGAGCCAGAGAGCGAACACGATCTCGCCCAATGCCGAGACCGAGGAAAGCGGAGTCTCGGAAGCTCGGATAGACAGGGCGGTGAAGCTGTCGACGAGGTATCCGAAACCCGCGATGCCGATCAGAACGCTTACGAGCCTCGGAACAAATCCTGATCGGTAGGCCAGGCGGGCGAGGACGAGAAGGTAGAGGCCGAAGACAATGAGGCCGACGTTCCAAATGTTGTTGTAGGCGTCGATTCGATGAAGTACTTCGATGCGCGACTGACTCGTGCCGTCGCCAGCACCACTACCGAGAGGCCGTAGTAGGCCGGGGACCTTGGTGAGCTGGTTGATAGCAACGACGAAGATCGCCGCGTAGGCGGTTCGTAGCCACGCGGCTACCAGAGCAATGGTGCGGTTCACCGGGGCGAAGACGCGAAACAATACCCAAGCGACGATCACGTCAAGCACGGCGACGAGGAACAAACCCAGGTATCCGATCCGAAAGAGACTCTCGTGGGCTGAGATGTCCTTGGCAGTTTTCACCGCGTTTCCTGAGGTTATGAGCCCCTTCACGGCGAAGAGATACGAGAATCCGGAGATCACCCCCATTATGAGGAGCGCGACTCCCGCATTGACGCTGGCCCGGTTCACCGGGGCGGCGGCGTCCTCAAGGTGATCAGACTTCTGAAGTGTGCGAGTTGGCATCTGGATGGCTCCTTATGGGTAGTGACTTACGATGTAAGTACGATATACTTACATCGTAAGTTTGTCAAGCACTTTCTTGAAGGAATTTGAAATGTCACTCACGAATCGGACCGAATCCGCCAATAGAACTCCCCTGACCGGAGAAAGAGTCCTGATGGCGGCGGTGGAATTCGCCGATGAACACGGAATCGTTGCTCTCAGCATGCGAAAGTTGGGCGAGGCCCTGGGAGTCGAGGCGATGTCGCTCTACAACCACGTGGCCAACAAAGAAGAACTTCTCGACGGCATGGTCAACAGCGTCTTCAGTGAAATTGCACTGCCGTCAAGCGCGGATGGTTGGAAGAAGGCCATGCGGCAGCGGGCGACGTCTACTCGCCGCGCACTGTCGCGGCATCCCTGGGCCATTGCACTCATGCAGTCGCGAGTGAAGTCGGGACCCGCGACGCTGCGTCACCACGACGCCGTGATCGGAACTCTCCGTGACGCGGGATTCTCGATTGTGATGACGGCGCACGCCTTCGCTCTTATCGACAGTTACATCTATGGCTTCGCGCAACAAGAAGCCAGCCTGCCGTTCCAGGCGGGAGAAGTAACGGCCGAGGTGGCCGAGATGTTCGTGCAGCAGATGTCGCCGGAGGAATACCCCCGCCTGACGGAGTTCGCCGTCGAGCACGTCCTCAAGGCCGACTATGACTTTGGACTCGAGTTCGACTTTGGACTCGAATTGATTCTCAACGGTCTAGAGCAAATGTGTGCTTCAGAGTAGATACGCATGGTCGGAGTCACCATTTTGAAAGAAGACGCTTTGCCGACAGAAGATGTTCGTCGTATTGCGTGAGAACGCGCAAAGTGTCCCAAGGGACTTGACCGCGAAATCGCCCATAGGATTTCGCCAATGGCTGCGGCGTGATTTCGCTCGACCCACGGGCGCTTCGAAGGGGAACTATGGCATATTTATTCGAGGTGACTGGTGAGATTCCTGCCTCGTGCGAGGACGTCTATCTCGCATGGTTGTCGAGCGAACTGCATTCCGCCATGACCGGAGGCGAAGCGGTCGTGGACCCCGTAGTCGGCGGCCAGTTCAGGGCGTGGGGTGATTACATCGTCGGCACGACAATCGAGCTCGAACCCTTCCATCGCATAGTCCAATCGTGGCGGACGACTCAGTTCAACGACGACGACTCCGATTCGAAGATAGAAGTGACCTTCGATCCGTCCGACACTGGAACGTTCATAACAATTCGTCACTCGAATGTTCCCGACGATCATC
>CALGFJ010000022.1 GCA_937881055.1 uncultured Acidimicrobiaceae bacterium
ACTCGCGTGGTCCCAGGGCGTGACGAGGTCGAAATGGATCGTGACCAAATTGGCGACGGTCGGTGTGGCGAGCATGTTCGCCGCGGGTCTGTTGAGTTGGATGTTGACGTGGTGGGCCAGTCCCATCGACACCATCAACGCGAATCGCTTCAGTTCACTCGTTTTTGATACTCACTACATCGCACCCATCGGTTACGCGGCGTTCGCGTTCGCAGTCGGCGTCACGGTCGGTGTGCTCTGGCGCCGCACTTTGCCGGCGATGGCCACGACACTCGCCGTCTACGTCGCGGCGCGGCTCACGTTCGCGCGGCAAGTCCGTCCCCACTTGTTGACGCCATTGAAAGTGACATCGAAGTTATTGAAGACGTCCGGTTACGGATTCGAACAAACGCCGAACGGACTCCACTTCATCGTCAGCACTGGGTCCAGTCCTAACGCCTTGGTGTTCAATTCCGTCATGGTCGGCAAGCACGGCGCGAGGGTGACGACGCAGTGGTTGAAAGCGAACTGTGCGAATCTTCTTATGCGACATCCCCAAGTTTCGGGAAACAGTGGTGTCAGGGTGAAAGGTCCTCCACCCAAAGCCTTCGGTGAGTGCGTCGACAAGATCGTCGCCAATTTCCACGAGGTCCTGACGTATCAACCGGCGAGTCGATTCTGGACCTTCCAGTGGTACGAGACGGGCATCTACGTGGTCGTCTCGTTGGCGCTGTGCGCCTTTAGTTACTGGTGGCTACGGCGTCGATTGGCCTAGTGCGCCCGCATCTTGTTGTTTCTCGGATCGTGCGTGACTTCGGCGAGTCCGAGGGCTTCGAGCAGCGGGGGGAGGTACATGCCGAATCGTCCCCGGTAGCCCTTGCGCAGTCCGTACCAACCGCCGACGGGATTCGATGACGATCGTCCCCAGGCTTCGACGGTGTCGTCGGCCGCCGGTTTGTTCTCGTCGGCCGCACCGAGGGCGACCCAGTCGCCCTGGGCGAGGAGCCACGCGTGCAGGTCCTCGATGGCCGACAGGTGATATTTCAGTGTCGTCGATCCGACGACGCACACGAGCGCCGGGGGATCGGCGTCGGGGTCGCGGTACATCGAATACGACGACGATCCGGGCGGTGTCGTCAGCTCCCAGGGATCGCTCTTCGTGCCCTTCGCCATGTCCTCTCCTTCTTCATTTGGCCCTACGACAGTTCGTTATTTCTGGAGGCGAGAGCGCAGCGTGTCGACACCGTCGCCCGTGAGTGAGGACACGAGTGGTCGCGTGGCCATCGCCATCATCAAGGCGACGGCCGGACCGACGACTTCGGGACCACTCCCGTAGGACCAGTCGGCGTCGGTCGCGCGCAGGCGGAGCCCCTCGATGACCGGTTTCGTCCGAACCGGGAACCTGGAGGTCTTCAACATGTTGAGACAGGCGAGTTTGGCGTTCATCGACGTGTCGTCCGGAATGCCGAGTGGCTGTCGGATATCGGCGCCGTGGACGACGACTTCACCGAGCATGGCGATGGCGGGTGCCGGTGGTTTGTTGGTCGTCGTCGTGCGGGCCCGTATTCGCGCGATGATCTCAACCGGGGATAATTGACCGGCGCGTCGCGCGGCCCGATCCATCATGACGTCGAAGCGGAATCCACTGGCGATAAGACCCTTCATGAATGTCCCCGTCGTCTGCTCACCGGCGATCATCATGTGCGCGGCCACGAGTCGGACGTTCCAGCCCTCGCACAACGTGTTGGCCGACCACTGCTCGGGGGACAAGGACTCCAGCATGTCCGCGGCGCGGGCTCGTTCTTCGTGGATCATTCGCCACACCTCGGTGTCGTTGCTCATGAACACTCCTCGAGCGGCGCGGCGTGACAGAACGTGTTTTCCGGGTTCGGCGAATGTGTCATCCGTCCAGCTCCCCACCGACCGCGACGATGGCGAGTCGATCCAAGAAGTGCTGCCATCCCTGTTCGTGGTCGGAGATCGCGTCGTCCGGCAGACCGCTGTGCACGAGACGTACGAGCGTTTCGTCACCCTCGGGAATCAGCGTGATCGCGACGTTGGTCGATCCGGCCGGTATCGGATGTCCGGGTTCATTCCAACCGAAGGTGAAGACGATTTTCTCATCCGGGACAACCTCGACGAACTCGCCCAACGCCGGATGATCGCCGCCGACCTGGATCTTGTAGACGCCGCCCGGTCGTGCGTCGAACTCAGCGTCGGTGCCCAACCACGATTGCTTTCCCGGCTCTATCAGCAGCGCATAGATCGTTGACGGATCAGCCTTCACCCGGACCTCGCGCGTTAGTTCAGCCATGTTCGTTGTCCTTCTTTCGCTGGGCCGCTTCCGCGGCGGTTTTGAGTCGATCGAGACCACCAGTCCAGTACTGGTCGAGGAACGTACGCAGTCGCGCCATTTCCTCGGCGTTCGCGCGGTAGAGCCGACGATTGCCGGAGCGGCGTTCACAGATCAGGTTGGCCTGGCGCAACACGCCGAGGTGCTGGGAGATCGCCGAACGGGTGACGTCGTGAAAGTGCGACGCGATGTCCGACGCCGGGAGCTCGCTCGTCCAAACGAGACGGAGAATTTCACGGCGCTTGGGGTCGGCGATGGCCTTGAGGGCGGTGTCCACGACGATAGTGTAAGCGAATGCTTACGTAAGAAGCAACTGAAATTCATGAGATTTCCGAGCGAGATTCTCGGTGCGGACGACTCCCACGGTGGAGCGGGTCAGGCAGGGATTACCGCGAACTTCCTCGGTCTCATCGCTCGTCGCTGGAGTGAGTCGCACTCGCCACCGACCGCGCGTGAGCGGTGATGGTCGCCACGATCTCGTCCCAATAGAACGGCGCGAGGTCGTGACCCATGCCGGGAATCGCGACGAAGTGCGCTCCGGGGATGCTCTCGGCCGTGCGGATCCCGCCACTGATGTCGATCAGGGTGTCGGCGTCGCCGTGAAGAACCAGTGCGGGCACGCGGATTGATTGGAGTGCCGGCGTGCGACTGCCCGAGGCGATGACGGCGGCCAATTGGCGAGCGACACCTCGAGGACAAAAGCAGCGATCGAAGGCGTCACCCACGCGCTGGGCGACTCGGTCGGCGTCGTACTGACTGGGACTGGTGCACAGTCGATCGAGTGCTTGTCGGCGCACGATCACGGTCTCGCGGTCGTTCCCCGGGGGCGTGTAGAAGAGTTCGGCGACGTCGGGGCTCGAGTGGCCGACGTCGGCGTCGCCGGTGCTGGACATGATCGACGTCAATGATCGGAGGCGTTCGGGGTGGTCGATCGCCATCTGCTGGACGATCATTCCTCCCATGGACATGCCCACGACGTGCGCCGATGCGACGCCGTTGGCGTCGAGAACCGCGACGGCGTCGAGGGCCATGTCGGAGAGTCGGTACGGGACGTCGGGAACGCTTCCCGTACGCACGGCGCCGACGACGTCGGCGATTCGCGGCGTGACGTCGTCGAGTTTGCTGGAGAGACCGACGTCACGGTTGTCGAAACGAATCACGAAGAAGCCGTCATCCACGAACTTCTCGCACAGCGCCACGTCGTAGGTGATGCACTGACTGCCGAGACCGTTGATGAGGAGAAGTGTGTCGTTGCCGGGTTGACCAAACGATTCGTAGTACAGATCGACGGGGCCGTTAGAGGCGACGGGCATTGGGTCTCGTCATTCGAACACCAAGCAGCCGTCGTCGAGATCGACCAACGGCAGTTCGTCACGCTCGGCCCAGTAGTCCTGGGTGTGGCGCCACTCGGGCTTGTCGAGCCGTTTCGGCATGAGGTGCATGGACCGCATCAGATAGTTGGGGTTGAAATACTCAACGTCGACCCATTCTTGCCACGGATCGTCGTGGTCCTCGGGCCGCAGTTGAGGCGTGACTCGTTTCGCCCCGAGTTCGTCCATGTGGATGAGAAGTCGATTCACGAAGTCGCTCACGAGGTCAACGCGAAGCGTCCAGCTCGCGCGGAAGTAGCCGAACACCCACACGAGGTTCGGGACGCCGGAGAACATCATGCCGCGATAGGTGACGGTGTCGGCGAAGTCCAAGGGAGCGCCATCGATGGTGAACGAGATATCACCCAAGACACTCAAATTGAAACCGGTCGCCGTGACGATGATGTCCGCGTCGAGTTCTGCTCCGCTCTTCAACTCGACACCGCGCTCGGTGAACGTCTCGATCTCGTCGGTCACGATCGACGCTTGTCCGGAGCTGATCGACTTGAACAGATCGCCGTCGGGGAGGAACGCGATTCGCTGGCGCCACGGCATGTAGCGCGGCGTGAAGTGCGTCTCCACGTCGAATCCGGGCGGCAGGGCGGCGCGAACCAAGTCGATGAGCGCCTCTTTGGCGAACTCGGGCTCTTCGAGGGCGAGCTGAGTGAGAGTACGCAGATTGAAGAGGTTCTCGCGACGAACGATGTCGTGGACCCACTCTTCGGGGACTTCGAGCTCCCGTAGGTGATCCGCGAGCAGGTTGCGATTCTCACCAGTGAAGTAATAGGTCGGCGAACGCTGCAGGATCGTCACGTGCGCGACGTCGTCGGCGATGGCCGGTACCAGGGTGGCCGCGGTCGCGCCCGAGCCGATGACGACGACTTCTTTATCGCGGTAGTCGAGGTCTTCGGGCCAGGTTTGGGGGTGGACGATCGGGCCCTGGAATCTCTCCATCCCGGGCCACTGCGGCGTGTAACCCTCAGCGTGTCGGTAGTACCCCTGGCACATCCAGAGGAAATTGGCGCTGAATGAGACGGTGTCACCGTTGTCCGTGCGCGTCGCGCTCACGGTCCAGAGGTTGTCCTCGCTGCTCCACGACGCGCTATCGATGTGGTGTCCGTATCGGATGTGTCGGCCGAGGTCGTTCTCGGCGATCACGTCGCTCAGGTACTTCTGGATTTCGGCGGCCGTCGCGATCGGCGCGCTCGTCCAGGGTTTGAAGCGGTACCCGAACGTATAGAGGTCACTGTCGGAACGAATGCCGGGATAGCGATGCGTGTGCCAGGTACCGCCGAAGCTGTCCTGGGCTTCGAGCATCACGAAGGTGCGTTCGGGATTTTGTGTCTGCAGGTGATAGGCCGTGCCGATTCCCGAGATGCCCGCGCCCACGATGACGACGTCGAAGTGCTCGGCCACCTGGTCCTTCGTCGCCTCGCGTTCCAAGGTCGTGCTCACCGTCATCCCTCCTTCGCCGCTTCTTCACCGAAGGCACCAGTGTGCGCCGCAGTTCTGATTCCCAATTCGGAGATTAGACGCCACGAGAATGTGACGTCGGGCGAGCCAGCGCAGTGGGTGAATGATGCGTCGTTCGTCGCGCGTTAGGGTGCAAACGCCAACGAGCCCAAATGAGGAGCACGATGAAAGCCGCGGTCTATTACGAAAACGGTGCACCGAGCGTCTTTCGTTTCGAGGACGTTCCGGATCCGGTTCCCGGACCGGGCGAGATGTTGATCGGTGTCGAAGTCGTCAGTATCGAAGGCGGTGACACCCTGAACCGATTGGGCGGTCCGCTCATCAGCGTTCCCCACATCGTCGGCTACCAGAACGCCGGAACCGTGTTGAGCGTGGGGCCGGAGGTGTCGGGTTTCGCGGTGGGTGACCGTGTCGTATCGCTCGCGTTTTACGGTTCGCACGCGGAGCTTCGCGTCGCGCATCCGCTCACGACGTGGAAGATCCCCGACGGACTCGCTACCGAATTGGCCGCGTGCGTGCCCGTCGCCTACGGGACCGCCCACGACGCCCTCTTCGAGTTCGGGCACCTCGCCGAAGGGGAAACCGCGCTGATCCACGCCGGCGCGGGTGGCGTCGGATTGGCGGCGATCCAGATGGCCAAGCGCGCCGGCGCACGGGTCATCGCCACGGCCTCGAGCGATGAACGGCTCACGCGCCTCGGCGAATATGGCCTCGACGACGGAATCAACTATCGGGAGAAGGATTTCGTCGCAGAGGTGCGTTCGCTCACCCACAACAGGGGGGCCGACGTCATCCTTGACTCCGTGGGTGGGGAGAACCTGCAACGGAGTCTCACGGCGTTGGCCTATCGCGGTCGCTGCATCACGTTCGGCAACGCGGGACGAGACGATGCCATGAAACTGGACACCTCGATGTTGGGCGGCTCGAATCAGAGCCTTATCGGCTACTTCCTGGGACCCGAACTGTTCGTCGGATCCCGGGCCCACGAAATGATCTCGAATCTCCTCGACGACGTCGCCGCGGGAGACCTTCGCGTCGCGATCGACCGTCGTTTCGCTTTGGCCGACGCCGAAGAGGCGCACGAGTACATCGAGAGCCGTCAAGCCTTCGGCCGAGTGGTGCTGCTCACGCAGTAGTTCGCTGAATCAGCTAGGGGAGTCCTCGGCGCTCAGTTCGCCGTGCTCGGATTCGTAGGTCTTGAGCGTTTCGATGTACTTCTCGATGTCACTGTCCGTCGTGGCCGGTGCACGATTCTGCGTTTGGAGGTAGGCCGAGAGTCCCAACTGACGAAGAACACCGTCGGCCCCGCGCTTGGCTTGGACTTCACCGACCTTGGCCTGACCCTTTGCTGCTGCGTCCTTGGCCGCCGAGGCCGCTGACGCCGCCGATTCCTTCATCTTGTCCATGAATCCCATGGGATCTCCTTTGCGTTACCTGCTCAACCTCACGATACCGCTCGGTGACCACGCTTCGCCCGCGAACTCATCACAGTGCGGTCACGTCGGAACACAGATGTTGCGACGTTTTCCTTGGACGAAAATGTCGACCACGCTTGACTCGGCGAATGGATTTGGTCCACCATCTCGACGGTCTTACAATTGGTTCGCGCCCCGGGTTCGTGTCGCACGACCGTGCGCGACGCCACCAACTGTCCCGGGCTCCGACTGAAGGATTGTGCCATGAGTGTTCCCAGTGCTTCGTATTCAGTAACCATGCGCGTGACGCTGGAAAACCATTCGCGTATCGGTGCGGTGACGACGGCGGTCGGCGACGCCGGTGGCGCGGTCACGGCGCTCGACGTCGTCGATCCCAACGGATCGGGAATGACCATCGACCTGACCTGCAACGCCGTTGACGAGGGCCACTCCGAACTCCTTCGCGCCGCCGTCGAAGTCGTGGACGGTGCTCGGGTGATCGCGATGAGTGACCGTACGTTCCTCTTGCACCTCGGCGGCACCATCTCGGTCGAGCCGAAGGTTGCGCTCAAGACGCGCGACGACCTTTCCATGGCCTACACGCCGGGTGTCGCGCGCATTTCCATGGCGATCGCGAAGGACCCGTCCGCGGCGCGCAAGTTGACCATCAAGCGCAATACCGTTGCGGTCGTGACCGACGGATCGGCGGTCCTCGGTCTCGGGAACATCGGACCGGAGGCGGCGCTGCCGGTGATGGAGGGTAAGGCCCTCTTGTTCAAGCGCTTCGCGGGCATCGACGCGTGGCCGGTCTGCCTCGCGACCCAGGACGTCGACGAGATCGTGCGTATCGTCCAGTGCATCGCCCCGGTGTACGGCGGGATCAACCTCGAAGACATATCGGCGCCGCGGTGCTTCGAGATTGAGCGCCGTCTTCGCGAACTGCTCGACATCCCGGTCTTCCACGACGACCAGCACGGCACGGCCATCGTCGTGTTCGCGGCTCTGCTCAACGCCCTTCGCGTCGTCGGCAAGGAGTTGAAGGATGTCCGCGTCGTCGTACTCGGTGTCGGTGCCGCTGGCGTCGCCATCTCGAAGTTACTGTTGAAAGAAGGAGTCGGCGACGTGATCGGCATCAACCGCGGCGGCATCATCTCTCCGAGCGACGAGCGCCTCGACACCGAACGTCGTTGGCTGGCCAGCCACACCAACAAGGAGAAGCGCACGGGCTCGTTGAGTGACGCCATGGCGGGCGCCGACGTCTTCATTGGCGTCTCGGGATCCAATCTCGTGTCCGAGGACCACCTGAAGTCGATGGCGCCGCACTCGATCGTCTTCGCCCTGGCCAACCCGGACCCCGAAGTCGACCCCGTCGTCGCGCGGCGATACGCCGCGGTCGTGGCGACGGGCCGCAGCGATGAGCCGAATCAGATCAACAACGTTCTGGTCTTCCCGGGAATCTTCCGCGGGATGCTCAACGCCGGTGCCAAGCAAGTGACCGAAGAGATCGAGGTCGCCGCGGGACGCGCGATTGCCGATGTTGTCACGCCGGGAGAACTGTCGGCGGACTACATCGTGCCGACGGTCTTCAATCCGTTGGTCGTCACCGCCGTGACCAATGCGGTCGAACGTCTGGTGGGACAGACGCATTAGGGGGTCACGACGTGACCCCAGACATTGCACGTCTCTACTAATCCGAACGGACGCGAACGCGCTCGTTGGATGGGGCCGTCAGTCGTAATCGCGAATCCTCGCAGGTACCGTTGGAAGACCATGAAGCTCAGCCACAAGATTCCCGTGACGCCCTGGCGGGCCCGAATGAGCTGGTCCGTGCGACCGAGGATGGTGGTACCGCTCTTCGGGGGACTCGCGGCGTTCGGGTTCGGCGAGGGCCTGCTCGTGCAGTCCCAGTGGGGGGCCTCGCCGTGGACCGTGTTCGCCGAAGGCATCGCCAAGCACGCGCAGATCTCGCTGGGCTGGGCGACGGCCCTCATCAGTTGTGTCGCTCTCCTGGCGTGGATTCTGCTTCGCCAACGACCGGGATTCGGCACCATCTCGAACCTGGTGATCATCGCCTACACGTTGGACCTGACGACGTACGCGGTCGCGGTGCCGCACGCCGTCTGGTTGAAGGTCGTATACGTGCTCGGCGCGGTGCTCAGCGTCGGTGTCGGCAGCGCCTTCTATCTGACCTGCAACCTCGGACCGGGGCCGCGCGACGGTCTCATGACGGGTCTGCACCGCCGATTCAACGTCAGCGTCGTGTACGTACGTCTCTCGATCGAAGTCGTGGTGCTGACGATCGGCTGGCTGCTCGGGGGCACGGTCGGCATCGCCACGGCCTTCTTCGCCGCGACGATTGGCTTTAGCATTGGCGCGAGTCTGAACGTCATGGAGAGAACAGTGAACTGGCGACGCGCGTGATCTCGGGAAGCCAGCTCGCCGAGTTCTTCATCGCCTCGATCACCATCATCATGGTTCCCGGACCGAGCGTTCTCTTCACACTGGCGCGCGGCGTCGCGTGGGGCCGCGCCGTGGCGGTGCTGACGGTGCTGGGCAATTCGATTGGCACGTTGATCCTCTCGATCATCGTGGCCGTGGGACTCGGGCCGTTGCTCAGTCACTCCAAGACCTTCTCCATCACGTTGCAGTTGGCTGGTGGGTTGTACCTTTTGTGGCTCGGGGTGAGTGCCATGCGACATCGACACGCGCACGCCGCCGCGATGTCCAAGCGCGAAGAGTATCGACCCTCGAACGTGCACATCGTTCGCCAAGGATTCACGGTCGGCATCTTGAACCCGAAGTCCCTCGTCTTCTTCGCTGCGGTCTTTCCGCACTTCGTCGATCGCTCGAAGGGAAACGTCACGGTGCAACTGCTCATCTTCGGGGGCATATTCAGCGTGATGGCTTTTCTCAGTGACGCCACGTGGGGCATGATCGCGGGCACGGCGCGCGAGTGGCTGTCTGATTCGCCGCATCGATTGGTCGTGCTGCGAACGGTCGGTGCGTGCGTGATGATGACGCTCGGCGTGATCATCATGCTCAGTGCGCTTCTTTCGTAAGTGGCGTGTCACAGCGCGTGCGTAGTTTCGTCTCGTGGGATCAGTGCACGTGGGCCGACATGACGATCGCGTCGTGTCGAACGTGGGTTCATTCATTGCGAACCTCCCGGAGATGCTCGGCGCGATGGTCGTCGACCCGCGGTGTCTAGTCGCCGTCATCGAATTCCAAGACGTTCGTTACGTGCAGTACTGGGTCGGTCCCGACGGTGAGATCGTGGCCGAAGTGATCTCGAATCTCAATATCGGCGACGCCGTGGCCCTGAGTCCCGAAGACGAGGAGAAACTGCGGATCCTCGGTTGGGGCGAGCCGTCGCCCGGTCCCACGCCCAACTGGCGCTACGAGGCGAACGACGTCGCGGGTCTCATGCGGATTGTCACCATGACGCGCGACGCCGTGTATCAGGTGCTTCGCGAGCGAGACGAGAACGAGGTTTCAGTCCGGATCTGGGAGGGCCGGTACACGTTGCGTTCGAGCGACGACGACCGTGAACCGACACGTGTCCATGAGCGAACGTCACTGCGCGATTTACCGAGGCAAATCGACGAGGACTGAGTCGTGCACGCGTCGGGCATCGACGTTCCTACAATCGACTGGGCTAAGGAGACGCGATGAGTATGCACGGAGGGGGAGCGGGTGGCGGCCGCATGGGCATGCGCTCCATGCGCCAGGACCGCAACATCCTTGAGCACCAGATCAAAAAGGGAACCCTGCCGCGGATGCTCACCTACGCCAAGCAGTACCGCGCGCTCCTGGTCATCTTTCTCGTCGCGGTCGTCCTCGACGCCGTCGTGAGCTCAGTGACGCCACTGTTGTTTCGCGCCATCATTGACATCGCCATCAAGGAGAAAAGTACGGGTCTGGCTATCGAACTGGCATCGATCGGCGCCGGGCTCGCTCTCTTCGACGCGGTCCTCTCGCTCTTCGAGCGCCGAACGTCGGCCGTGATCGGCGAAGGACTGATATATGAACTGCGCGCCAAAGTGTTCAGCCACATTCAAGAGATGCCGATCGCCTTCTTCTCTCGCACCCAGACCGGAGCGCTCATAAGTCGTCTGAACAACGACGTGATCGGTGCGCAACAGGCCTTCACCGACCTTTTCTCGAACGTGGTGGGCAACGTGATATTGGTGACGATCGTGATCGGCACCATGCTGGTCCTGAGTTGGCAGATCACGCTCGTCGCACTTTTGTTGCTGCCCGTGTTCTTGATTCCTGCACGGCGGGTGGGACGAAAACTCGGCACGTTGTTCCAGCGCGGCATGGAGTTGAACGCCGAAATGAACATGGTGATGACCGAGCGATTCAACGTGTCCGGGGCCATGCTCGTCAAGCTCTTCGGTCGTCCGCGCGACGAGCGTGAGTTCTTCGAGAGTCGCGCCGGTCAAGTTCGCGATATCGGCATCCATCAGGCGATGTACCAGCGTTTCTTCTTCATTGCGCTGTCCCTCACGGCGTCATTGGCCACGGCATTCGCCTACGGTTTCGGCGCCGTCGAAGTGATACACGGGACGCTGGCACTGGGTACGCTCGTGGCTTTGACGCTCTATCTGACCCGGCTCTACGGACCGCTCACGCAGCTGTCGAACCTGAACATCGACTACATGTCGGCGATGGTGAGTTTCGAGCGGCTCTTCGAAGTGCTGGACCTGGAACCGATGATCAAGGAGAGCCCCGACGCCGTCGCGATCCCCGACGGGCCCGCGGAGTTGATCTTCGATCACGTCGACTTCTCCTACCCGGGGGCCGAAGAAGTGTCGTTGGCCTCGTTGGAGGCCGTCGCCCGACTCGACGACACACCGCGCACCGACGTGCTGCATGACGTGTCATTCCGGGTCGAGCCCGGCACGATGACCGCGCTGGTTGGTCATAGCGGTGCGGGCAAGACGACTATTTCAATGTTGGTATCGCGCCTCTACGACGTCGATCGTGGAGCGGTGACCATC
Organism: uncultured Acidimicrobiaceae bacterium; assembly: GCA_937881055.1. Taxonomy (GTDB): domain Bacteria; phylum Actinomycetota; class Acidimicrobiia; order Acidimicrobiales; family RAAP-2; genus RAAP-2. Next base: position 11,594 of record CALGFJ010000022.1, read on the forward strand.
AACGGCGTGGACGTGCGCCGAGCCACCACCGCGTCACTGAACGCCATGGTCGGCGTGGTCACCCAAGACCCGCATTTGTTTCACGACACGCTACGAACGAATCTGATCTTCGCGAGGCCCAAGGCGACGGACGTAGAGATCGAAACGGCGCTGCGTGCGGCGCAGATCTGGGACCTGGTTCAGACGCTGCCCCTCGGTCTCGAGACCGTGGTGGGCGAGCGCGGTTATCGCCTCAGCGGTGGCGAGAAGCAGCGCGTCGCCCTGGCGCGACTTTTGCTCAAAGCGCCGCGACTCGTGGTGCTCGATGAAGCGACCGCGCACCTCGACAACGAGAGCGAGGCGGCCGTCCAGCGCGCGTTGGATGTAACCATGTCGTCGCGCACGTCGCTGGTGATCGCCCACCGTCTTTCCACGATTCGCAACGCCGATCAGATACTCGTCGTCGAGAACGGCACGGTCGTCCAACGCGGCAGCCACGCGGAACTCTTGGCCGAGGGTGGGGTCTACCGCGTTCTCTACGAGACCCAGTTCGCCGACCAGGAGGACTAACCCATCGAGTGATAGCCGCCGTCGACGTAGACGACCGAGGCGGTCGTGCCACGAAGGAGCGGTGAGAGCATCGCGACGGCGGTGTCGGCGACGGCGCTCGAGTCATAGACGTCCCAGCCGAGCGGCGCATTCTCACCCCACGCGTCCTCGAACTGCGAGAAACCGGGGATGGACTTGGCGGCGACGGTGCGGATAGGTCCGGCCGCCAACATGTTGACGCGGATCTTGTCGGGACCGACTTCCCTGGCGAGGTAGCGGCCGAGCGACTCGAGGCCGGCCTTCATGACGCCCATCCAGTCGTACATCGGGTACGCCCGCGAACCGTCGAAGTCCAGCGCAATGACCGACGCCCCGCCGAGGGCCTCGCTTTTTTGCAAGAGGGGCCGAAAGGCTCCCACCAGAGCGGCCAATGAATAGGTCGAAATTTGAAGGGCCGTCGCGACGTCATCAAAGGGAGCGGTGAACATCCCGCTGCCCAGGCAACTGGGCGGCGCAAAGCCAATGGCGTGCACGAGTCCGTCGAGGCGTCCGAAGCGGTCCGTCACTTCGGCCGCGGCCGCTTCGACCTGTTGGGGGTCGGTGACGTCGAGTTCAACGACCTCGCCGACGTCGCCTAGTTTGCGCGCCGTTCGCTTGGTCAGCGACAGGCCCCGTCCGGCACCGGAGATCGCGATCGTCGCGCCTTCTTCCAGTGCCCGTTTGGCGATCCCGAAGGCCAAGGAGTCATCGGTGAGGACACCGGTCACGAGAATACGGTGGTCACTCAGGAGGCCCATGTTGTTAGCGTACTTCCCAACTTCTATTTTCAGAGGACGACGATGGCAACAGTAGGCATTCTGGGCGGCACCGGACCGGCCGGTCGAGGCGTGGCGGCGCGACTCGCCGGTGCGGGTTGCACTGTCGTGCTCGGTTCGCGCGACGCGGATCGCGCCACGGGTATCGCACGAGGATTGACGCTTCGAGGTGAGGGGACCGTCGAAGGTGGCACCAACGAGGACGCGGCTGCGTGCAATCTCGTTGTGGTCGCCACGCCGTGGGACTCCGCCGTGGCGACGACGAGCGCACTGCGTCAGGCGCTCAAGGGCAAGATCGTGATCTCCATGGTGAACGCGCTCTCGCGTGAAGGCCGCGAGATGGTGGCGCTCTATCCGTCGCGCGGATCGATGGCGGCCCAGATCGCGCACGCGCTGCCCGAGAGTGTGATCGTGGGAGCGTTCCACCACCTGCCAGCCGCGCAGATGGAGGACCTCGACTCCGAGCTGGACGCGGACGTACTCGTCTTCTCCGACGACGACGACGCTCGTCGTCAGGTCGCCGAGTTGATCGATCGCGTGAGCGGTCTGCGAGCCGTCATCGCTGGCACGATGTCGCTCGCGAGCCCGATTGAGGCCTTCACGGCCGTGTGTATCTCGATCAATATTCGTCACAAGACCCACAGCTACGTGAAAATGGCGGGTCTCTAGGTCGATGCAGCTCTACGACACGGCGCGCGGCGGCGTGCACGCCCTCGAGGCGGGCCCGATCGTCACCATCTATAGCTGCGGCATCACGCCGTACGACGCCGCGCACCTCGGCCACGCCTACGTCTACCTCTGCTTCGACCTCCTGCAGCGACGACTTCGCGACGCCGGTCACGAAACGCGCTGCGTGCGCAACGTGACTGACGTCGATGACGACATGTTGCGCAAGGCGCGCGAACTCGGTGTCAACTACTTGGACTTGGCCGCCCAGGAGATGTCGAAGTTCGAGCGCGACATGCAACTCATCAACCTGCTCCCGGTCTACGGCGAGCCGCGCGCGACCGGCGCCATTCCCGAGATCCTCACGATGATCGGTCGGACCTTCGAGGCCGGTATCGCCTACGAGGTCGACGGTTCGGTCTACTTCGAGGTGTCGAAGTTCCCGCGCTTCGGTCAGGTGAGTCACGAGGACCGCGCCACCATGTTGGAACTCGCCGCCATCCACGGAGGGCGCCCCGAGGATCCGAACAAGCGCGACCCGCTCGACTTCGTGCTCTGGCAACCTTCCTTGGACGACGAACCGGCGTGGGAGTCGCGATGGGGGGCGGGGCGCCCGGGGTGGCACATCGAGTGCTCGGCGATTGCGCTGCGCGATCTCGGCGTGACCCTCGACGTGCACGGTGGGGGACGAGACCTCGCGTACCCGCACCACGAATGCGAAGCGGCCCAGAGCGAGTCGGTTTCGGGTGCGCCGTTCGTGAAGCACTGGATGCACGTCGGGCTGGTCGGACTCGACGGCACCAAGATGTCGAAGTCCCTCGGGAACCTCATCTTCGTCGACGAGTTGGCGGAGCGCGCCGAGGCGGCCGCGGTGCGCTTGGCCCTGCTCGATAATCACTACCGCGAAGACTGGGAATGGCGTGACGAACTGCTCTCGATGGCCCAGTCGCGCCTCGCGACGTGGCGCTCGGCGCTCACCTACGGGCGTCCGAGTTCGGTGCTGGACGACGTTCGCGGTGCGCTCGACGACGACCTCGACAGTCCCGCGGCGCTTCGCGCCATCGACGACGCCGCGCACGCCGGCTACAACGTCGCCCCGGCCGCTTCGTTGTTAGGCATTAACATTTGACAATGATTGGCCCAAATGTCTGACATCGACGTAGAACTCCCGGACGGCAGTCGCCGCTCGCTCCCCGAAGGTTCCTCGGCGCTCGACCTCGCCGGCGCCATCGGCAAGCGCCTCGCGAAAGACGCCCTCGCGGCCCAGGTCAACGGACACCTCACGGACCTGACGGCGCCGCTTCCCGAAGGCGCCCGCGTCGCCATCGTGACCCCGCAGAGCGAACTCGGCCGCGAAGTGATCCGTCACTCGAGTGCCCACGTGCTGGCCCAGGCCGTCACTCGCCTCTGGCCGGGTGCGCACTACGCCATCGGCCCGGCGATCGCCGACGGCTTCTACTACGACTTCGAATTACCTGGTGGGGACCGTTTCAGTGACGACGACTTGGTACGCATCGACGCCGAGATGCGTGCGATCATCGCCGAGGACCAACCGTTCACCCGTCACGAGTACTCAATAGAAGAGGGCCTAGACCTCTTCAAGGATCAGCCGTTCAAGATCGAGATCATCAACGCCGTGGCGATGGCGCCGACCGATGAGGACCTAGCCGAGGTCGAGAGCACGTCGTCGGTGTCGACGTATTCCAATTCACCGGCGTTCACCGACCTCTGTCGGGGACCGCACGTCCCATCGACGGCCCGTCTCGGACACTTCAAATTGACCCGCGTCGCCGGCGCCTACTGGCGCGGTGACGAGAAGAACCCGCAACTCCAGCGCATCTACGGCACGGCCTGGGAGAGTGACGCTGCACTCGCGGCGCACCTCGAACAGCTGGCCCAGGCCGAACTGCGCGATCATCGCAAACTCGGTCAAGAGCTGGACCTGTTCTCGTTCCCGAGCGAGATCGGTCCGGGTCTCGCGGTCTTTCATCCCAAGGGTGGCACCATGCGCCGCGTGATGGAGGAGTACTCGCGGAAGCGCCACGAGGCCTCGGGTTACGACTTCGTTTATTCACCCCACATCACGAAGTCCGAACTCTTCGAGATCTCCGGACACCTCGAATGGTTCGCCGAGTCGATGTATCCGCCCATGGAGCTCGACGGCGGCACCAAGTACTACTTGAAACCGATGAACTGCCCCTTCCACACGTTGATCTTCAAGTCGAGTCAGCGCAGTTACCGCGATCTGCCGCTGCGGTACTTCGAGTTCGGCTCGGTCTATCGCTACGAGAAGTCCGGCGCCGTCCACGGTCTGACGCGCGTGCGCGGGATGACCATGGACGATGCCCATATTTTTTGCACCAGGGAGCAGATGGGCGAGGAGTTGACGCGCACCCTGCAGTTCGTGCTCGACCTCCTTCGCGACTTCGGACTCAACGACTTCTACCTGGAACTCTCGACGCGCCCGCCGGGCAAGGCGGTCGGCACGGACCAGGAGTGGGACGAGGCCGAGGCGACGCTCGAGAGCGTGGCGATCGCGGCGGGACTGGAACTCGTGTTGGACCCCGGCGGCGGTGCCTTCTACGGACCGAAGATCTCGGTCCAGGCGCGTGACGCCATTGGCCGCACGCATCAGATATCGACGGTGCAACTCGACTTCCAGACGCCGCAGCGTTTCGACGCGAGTTACGTCGCGGCCGACAACACGCGCACCTTGCCCATCATGATCCACCGCGCGCTGTTTGGCTCGGTGGAGCGGTTCATGGCGATTTTGCTCGAGCACTACGCCGGCAACATGCCGACCTGGCTCTGCCCCGAGCAGGTCCGCGTTCTCGGCGTGCGCGACGACCACGACGTCTACGCCGGCTACGTCGCCGAGACGCTCACGCTCGAGGGCATCCGGGTGAGCGTCGAGGAGGCGACCGAACCGCTGGGTGCGCGCATCCGCAAG